>CALMRL010000243.1:14878-21079 GCA_937873345.1 uncultured Beijerinckiaceae bacterium
CACCTCCACCGTGTCGCCCTTCTTCTTGCCGATCATCGCGCGCGCGGTCGGCGAGGTGATCGACACCTTGCCGCTCTTCACGTCGGCCTCGGCCTCACCGACGATCTGGTAGGTCTTCTCCTCATCGGTGTCCTCGTCGACCACCGTGACGGTGACGCCGAACATCACCGTGTCGCCCTTGAGCTTGGCCGTATCGATCACCTCGGCGCGCGACAGCTTGTCCTCCAGCTCGGCGATGCGGCCCTCGTTATGGCTCTGCGCCTCCTTGGCGGAATGGTATTCGGCGTTCTCGGAAAGGTCGCCGTGCGAGCGCGCCTCAGCGATCGCCTCGACGATGCGCGGGCGCTCGACCTGCTGGCGATGACGCAACTCCTCTTCGAGCTTGGCGTACCCCGCGGGGGTCATCGGGACCCGGTCCAACTGTGCCATCGCGCACTCTCTAGTGACGTCGCGCCTTCGCGCGCTCCCGAAACCCCGGCCGACGCACCCGCTGCACCCTGCCGCGGACGATACTACGCCGCTCCCGCGCCCACCGAGGACGAAGGTTCGCCGAAATAGTCCTGGAGGGCGCGAACCTCGAGGTCACCGGCCTTGTAGGCCATGATCCCTTCCGAGGCCGCGACGGCCCCGGCTAGAGTGGTATAGTAGGGCACCTTGTGCAAGAGGGCCGCCCGGCGGAGCGAGCGCGAATCGGACAGGGCCTGCGCGCCCTCGGTGGTGTTGAACACCAGCTGGATCGTGCCGTTGACGATGGCATCGACGATGTGCGGGCGACCCTCCGACACCTTGTTGACCTTGGTCGCGGCGATGCCATGCTCCTGCAGGAAGCGGTGGGTGCCGCCCGTCGCCCGCACGGCGAAGCCGAGGGCGGCCAGCGCCCTCACGGTTTCCAGCATCCGCGGCTTGTCGGCGTCGCGGATCGACACGAACAGCGTGCCCGCCGTCGGCACCTTGGTGCCGCCACCGAGCTGGCTCTTGGCGAAGGCGCTGCCGAAGGAGCGGTCGAGGCCGATCACCTCGCCGGTCGAGCGCATCTCCGGCCCCAGCACCGTGTCGACGCCGGGAAAGCGCGCGAAGGGGAACACCGCCTCCTTGACGCCGACGTGACCCAGGTTGCCGAAGGATCCGTCGCCACTCCGGGCGGGGAAGGCGGCGAGCGTCTCGCCGGCCATCAGCCGCGCCGCGATCTTGGCGATCGGCTCGCCGATCACCTTGGCGACGAAGGGCACGGTGCGCGAGGCCCGCGGGTTCACCTCCAGCACGTAGATGCGTCCGTCCTGCAGGGCATACTGCACGTTCATCAACCCGACGACGTTCAGGGCCAGCGCCATCCGGCGCGTCTGCTCCTCCAGCTCGGCGAGCGTCTCAGGCGTCAGCGAGCGCGGCGGCAGCGAGCAGGCGCTATCGCCGGAATGGATGCCGGCTTCCTCGATGTGCTCCATGATCCCGCAGACGCGCACGTCATGGCCGTCGCACAGCGCGTCGACGTCGACCTCCGTGGCATCGACGAGGTAGCGGTCGAACAGCAGCGGGTTCTTGCCGAGCACGGTGTTGATCTGCCCCGTCTTGTCGTTGGGATAGCGCGCCTTGATCTCGGAGGGGACGAGCCCCGGCAGCGTGCCGAGCAGGTAGTCGCCGAACGCGTTCTCGTCGCGCAGGATCGCCATCGCCCGGCCGCCCAGGACGTTGGACGGCCGCGCGACGAGCGGCAGGCCGAGGTCGTGGGCGACGAGCCGCGCCTGCTCGACGGAATAGGCGATGCCGTTGTTGGGCTGGCGCAGGCCCAGCTTGTCGAGCAGCCGCTTGAAGCGGTCGCGGTCTTCGGCGAGGTCGATCGAGTCGACCGTGGTGCCCAGGATCGGGATGCCGGCCTTCTCCAGCGCGGGGGCGAGCTTCAGCGGCGTCTGGCCGCCGAACTGCACGATCACCCCCTTGAGCGTTCCGGCCGAGGCTTCCACCGCAAGCACTTCGAGGACGTCCTCGGGCGTCAGCGGCTCGAAGTACAGCCGGTCTGAGGTGTCGTAGTCCGTCGACACGGTCTCGGGGTTGCAGTTCACCATCACCGTCTCGTAGCCCCGGTCGCGCAGGGCGAAGGAGGCGTGGCAGCAGCAGTAGTCGAACTCGATGCCCTGGCCGATGCGGTTCGGCCCGCCGCCGAGGATCACCACCTTCTCGCGCTCCGAGGGCCGTGCCTCGTCCTCGTCGATGCCGGGGATCGCGCCGCCCGACAGCCGCCCTGAACCCTGAGTGGCATAGGTCGAGTACATGTAGGCGGTGGGCGAGGCGAACTCGGCGGCGCAGGTGTCGATGCGCTTGTACGCTGGACGCACGCTTAAGCCGTGGCGAGCGGAGCGCACGCTCACGGCGTCGGTGCGGGCGAGCGTCGCCAGCCGCGCGTCGGAGAAGCCGGCGGCCTTGAGGAGGCGCATGTTGCCGGCGTCGGGGGGCAGGCCATGCTGGCGCACGCGAGCCTCCAGCGCGACGATCCCGGCGAGCTGGTCGATGAACCAGGGATCGATGCGGCAGATTCCATGGATCTCGTCGACCGCCATGCCGGCGCGCAGCGCTTGTCCCACGACGAGCAGGCGGTCCGGCGTCGGCCGCCCCAGCGCGGCGCGCAAGCGGTTGGCGTCCTCGCGCTCGTCGCCGTCGGAGCCCTCGATCTCGATCTCGTCCAGGCCGTCGAGGCCGGTTTCCAGCGAGCGCAGCGCCTTCTGCAACGACTCCGCGAAGGTCCGACCGATCGCCATCGCCTCGCCGACCGATTTCATCGCGGTGGTGAGGATCGGCTCGGCACCGGCGAACTTCTCGAAGGCGAAGCGCGGCACCTTGGTGACGACGTAGTCGATCGACGGCTCAAACGAGGCCGGCGTGGCGCCCCCCGTGATGTCGTTGCTGATCTCGTCCAGCGTGTAGCCGACCGCAAGCTTGGCCGCGACCTTGGCGATCGGGAAGCCTGTCGCCTTGGAGGCGAGCGCGGAGGAGCGCGACACCCGCGGATTCATCTCGATGACGATCATCCGACCCGTGGCGGGGTCGACGGCGAACTGGACGTTGCTGCCGCCGGTCTCAACGCCGATCTCGCGCAGCACCGCCAGCGAGGCGTCGCGCATCACTTGGTATTCCTTGTCCGTCAAGGTCAGCGCGGGGGCGACGGTGATGCTGTCGCCGGTGTGCACCCCCATCGGGTCGATGTTCTCGATGGAGCAGACGATGATGCAGTTGTCCGCGCGGTCGCGGACCACCTCCATCTCGTACTCCTTCCAGCCGAGCACGCTTTCCTCGACCAGCACCTCGTTGGTCGGCGAGGCGTCGATGCCGCCCTCGATGATCTCGATGTACTCGGCCTTGGTGTAGGCGATGCCGCCGCCGGTGCCGCCCATGGTGAAGGAGGGGCGGATGATCGCCGGCAGGCCGATGTCGTCGAGCACGGCCAGCGCGGCGGTGAGCGTCTTGACGTGGTGCGAGCGCGGGGTCGAGAGACCGATCCTGGTCATCGCCTCGCGGAATTTCTCGCGGTCCTCGGCCTTGTCGATCGCCTCCGCCGTGGCGCCGATCATCTCGACGCCGTGCTCCTTCAGCACGCCCATCTTCTGCAGGGAGAGCGCGCAGTTCAGCGCGGTCTGGCCGCCCATCGTCGGCAACAGGGCGAAGCCGCCGGGCACGGCGTGGCGCTCGACCCTGATGATCTTGGCGACGACCTCGGGGGTGATCGGCTCGACGTAGGTGCGGTCGGCGAGGTCCGGATCGGTCATGATCGTCGCCGGGTTGGAGTTGACCAACACGATCCGGTAGCCCTCGGCCTTGAGCGCTTTGAGCGCCTGCGTGCCGGAATAGTCGAACTCGCACGCCTGCCCGATGATGATCGGGCCGGCCCCGATGATCAGGATGGTGGCGAGGTCGGTGCGCTTGGGCATGGTCAATCCTGGCGGCGGACCCTGGCGCCCGCCTTGCGGCCTGCGGCGGCAAGGGGAGGCGCCCGGGTGCGCCTTTCTGCGGGCAGCTTGGCCGCAAGGCAAGCGCGGTGCCGCTCTCGCGTCGGCTCGGAGGCTTGAGGCGCTTGCCGGATCCGGCACAGGGAATAAACGGCGCACCCACCATCGACGCCATGGCGAAGGAATCCCGCCATGCTATAGAAGCGAGGTACGGCGGCATGGGCACCCTCTCGGCTTCCCGAGGCGGGAGGGCTCTGCCCCAGCCGCGCGTCGGTTCGCAACGTTAGGAATCCAACCCGCGATGACACGCACGAGCTTCACCGGCGCCCGCATCGCCGGCACTCTGGCCGGCACCCTGGCCGCCGCCGCACTGCTCCTCGGCGCCTCCGCCACCCCCTCGCTCGCCGAGGGGCCGTTCGCCTCCTTCGCCGGCAACTGGACCGGCACCGGCATGGTGTCCACCACCGGCGGCGCGAAGGAGCGGCTGCGTTGCCGCGCGCACTACGACGTCGGCGGCGGCGGCAACACGCTGTCGCAGAACCTCACCTGCGCCTCCGACAGCTACAAGTTCAACGTCGTCGCCGACGTACAGGCCGAGGGCGGCAACATCTCCGGCAACTGGTCGGAGACGTCGCGCAGCGCCAACGGCAAGATCAGCGGCACCATCACCCCGACGCAGGTCTCGGCCTACGTGTCGGGCCTTGGCTTCACTGCCCGCATGGGCATCGCAGCGCGCGGCGGCAAGCAGTCGATCACCATCAGCCCCACCGGCACCGACATCGCCAACGTGTCGGTGACGATGAGCAAGGGCTGAGGCGGAGCCAATGATCGAGGGGATCGCCCGAGGGCGATCCCCGAAAACGCCGCGGGAAGGGCGAGGAGCGCCGCTTGGCACGCCGCACGACGCGAAGGCGCAGCTGGTTCTTTCGCACCAAGCAGCCGCACCACGTCACTTGGCTGATCGCACTCGCGCTCGCCATTCTCGGCGTGGTCGGCACCCGCGTCCACGTCCGGTGGGTGTCGAGCCACACGGCATGGGTGATGCTCGCCGCCTATGTCGTGCTGGCAATGGGGACGGTGATCGACGGGTTGTAGCGTCGCCCAGCCTTAATCCAGCAGCATCCGCTTCAGCAGCTCCACCTCGTCCGACAAGATGCGGTCGTTGCCGGCCAGCCCCTCGATCTTGCGCACGGCGTGCAGCACGGTGGTGTGATCGCGCCCGCCGAAACGCCGGCCGATCTCCGGCAGCGAGCGAAGCGTCAGCACCTTCGAAAGGTACATCGCGACTTGGCGCGGGCGCACCACGTTGGCGGTGCGGCGCGAGGACAGGATGTCGGCGCGGCTGACGTTGTAGTGCGTGGCGACGAGCTTCTGGATGTCCTCGATCTTCACCCGCTTGGGCTCGCGGGTGCGCACGATGTCGCGGATCGCCGCTTCCGCAGTATCGACGGTGAGCGGCGTCTGCGTCAGCGACACATGCGCCATCAGCCGGTTGATCGCGCCGTCGAGGTCGCGGCCGTTGGTCTGGATCACGGATGCGACGTAGCTGATCACCGCGGGAGGCACGTCGAAGCCCGGCACGTTGTGACGCACGGCGGCGACGCGGCCCTCCAGCATGCGAATGCGCAGCTGCTCGTCGAGGGGCCCGATCTCGACGCAGAGACCGCCGCCCAGCCGCGAGCGAACCCGCTCCTCCAGCGCCTCAAGGTCGCCCGGCGGCCGGTCGGCGGCGATGATGATCTGCTTGCGGGCATCGATCAGCGCGTTGATGGTGTGGCAGAACTCCTGCTGGATCGACTTACCCTGCAGGAACTGCACGTCGTCGATGATCAGGATGTCGATGCCGCGCATCCGCTCCTTGAAGGCCAGCGAGGTTTGCGCCTTCAGGGCCAGCACGAAGCCGTACATGAACTTCTCGGCGGTGAGGTAGATCACCTTGCGTCGCTGCCCCGCCGCGGCGGGATTGACCGCGGCATGGGCGATCGCCTGAAGCAGGTGCGTCTTGCCAAGGCCCACGGCGGAGTGGACGAACAGGGGGTTGTAGATCAGTGGCTCGTCGGGACCGGCGGCGGCGATGCGCTGGGCGGCGGCGTGGGCGAGCTGGTTGGAGCGCCCGACGTGGAAAGCCTCGAAGGTCATGCGGCGATCGAGCGGCGAGCCCGTCAGCTCGCTCTCCCCCGCCGACTCGCGCGGCGGCATCCTGGACGGCTCGACGATGAAGGGGGTGCCCGCGAACGCGGCAGCCTCGCCGACCGGCGCGGCCGGG
>CALMRL010000244.1 GCA_937873345.1 uncultured Beijerinckiaceae bacterium
ACCCACGGCCGAGAGGTCGCCGCCGGCACCTTCGCCGTGATCGCCTGCTTCGCCCTGTACTACGTCAGCACCGTCTTCGCCCTCGGCTACGGCATCACGCAACTGCACTATTCCAAGGGCACCTTCCTCGGCGTGCTGCTGCTGGCGATCGTCTTCTTCGCCGTCGGCATCCTCGCCTCCGGCGTCTGGGCAGATCGCTCGTCGCCGCGCCGCGTGCTCATCGCCGGCTGCTGCGGCACGGTGGTCGTCGCGGCCTTGCTCGCACCGCTGTTCGGCTCCGGCTCGCTGCCGCTCGTCGCGCTGTTCCTCTGCCTCGCCCTGTTCGCGATGGGTTTCGTCTACGGCCCCCTCGGCGCCTGGCTGCCGGACCTGTTCCCCGCCCGCGTGCGCTACACCGGGGCGTCGCTCGCCTTCAACGTCGGCGGCATCCTCGGCGGCGGGGTGACGCCGTTCATCGCCCAGAAGCTCGCGGACCGCGGTGGTCTCGCCCTGGTGGGGCTGTACCTCGGCTCCGCCGCGGTGCTCAGCCTCGCCGCGTTGCTGCTGTCGCCGCGGCGCGCGGGTCTCAGCGAGGCGATGGTGCTGCCGACGCCGACGGCGTAGCGACAGCTCCGGCGACCTGCCTAAGCCGCTGGCACGCCCGGCGGATCGCACTCAAGTCGCATACGCCGCCGCTGCTTTTTCACATGCGCCGCTTCGCCCGAAGGCTTATAGCTGATGCAAGCGGTCGGGTGGCGGCGCAGGCGGCCGTGATCGCCAAAGGCGCGATCGGGCGTGGCGCACAAGGGCCGGAGAGCCCAGGCAGCGGAGGAGATGCATCCATGAACACGCCGGAATTGCTCGGAAAGCAGCTGAAGGCGCCATTCCAGGCGCGCGACGGCAACTTCATCGGCGGCAAGTTCGTCGAGCCCGCGGCGGGCCGCTATTTCGAGAACACCTCGCCGATCACCGGGCAGGTCATCTGCGAGTGCGCCCGCTCGGACGCGACCGACGTCGACCGCGCACTCGACGCCGCCCACGCCGCCCGCGAGAGCTGGGGCCGCACCTCGCCCGCGCAGCGCGCCGGCGTGCTGCTGAAGATGGCCGACCGGATGGAGGAGAACCTCGACCTGATCGCGCTCGCCGAGACCTGGGACAACGGCAAGCCGATCCGCGAGACGATGGCCGCCGACATACCCTTGGCGATCGACCACCTCCGCTACTTCGCCGGCTGCGTCCGCGCGCAGGAGGGCGGCATCTCCGAGATCGACCACGACACGGTCGCCTACCACTTCCACGAGCCGCTCGGCGTCGTCGGCCAAATCATCCCCTGGAACTTCCCGATCCTGATGGCGATCTGGAAGGTCGCGCCGGCGCTCGCCGCCGGCAACTGCATCGTGCTGAAGCCGGCCGAGCAGACGCCGGCCTCGATCATGGTGGTGATGGAACTCGTCGGCGACCTGCTGCCGCCGGGTGTCTTGAACGTCGTCAACGGCTTTGGCCTTGAGGCCGGCAAGCCGCTGGCCTCGTCGCACCGCATCGCCAAGATCGCTTTCACCGGCGAAACGACGACCGGCCGGCTGATCATGCAGTACGCGTCGCAGAACCTCATCCCGGTGACGCTGGAGCTGGGTGGCAAGAGCCCGAACATCTTCTTCAAGGACGTCGCCGACGAGGACGACGACTTCTTCGACAAGGCGCTGGAGGGCTTTACCATGTTCGCCCTCAACCAGGGCGAACATGGTAAAGC
>CALMRL010000245.1 GCA_937873345.1 uncultured Beijerinckiaceae bacterium
TGCGGCAGCTCGGCGGCGAGGCGATCATGCTGACCGGCAAGGAGATGCAGCTCGGCCGCGGCGAGACCATCGCCGACACGGCGCGGGTGCTCTCGCGCTTCGTCGAGGCGATCGTCATCCGCATCCTCGACCATTCCGCCGTGGTCGAGCTTGCGGCGCATGCCGGCGTGCCGATCATCAACGGCCTGACCAAGCGCTCGCATCCCTGTCAGCTGATGGCCGACATCCTCACCTTCGAGGAGCGGCGCGGGGCCATCGCCGGCCGCACCGTGGCCTGGATCGGCGACGGCAACAACGTGCTGGCAAGTTGGATACAGGCCTCCGAGCGCTTCGGCTTCACCCTGCGCATCGCCACGCCGCCCTCGCTGCAACCCTCGGCCGCCGTGCTGGCGCGGGCGCCCGGCGCCACCCTCGCCTTCACCGACGACCCCCGCGCGGCCGCCGAGGGGGCGGACTGCGTCGTCACCGACTGCTGGCTGTCGATGGGTGACGAGGAGAAGACCTCGCGCGCCAAGCTGCTGCTGCCCTACCGCGTCGATGCCGCCCTGATGGCGCTGGCCTCGCCCGACGCCATGTTCATGCACTGCCTGCCGGCGCACCGCGGCGAGGAGGTGACGGACGAGGTGATCGACGGCCCGCAGTCCGTGGTGTTCGACGAGGCGGAGAATCGCCTGCACGCCCAGAAAGGCATCCTCGCCTGGTGCATGGGCGTTCTGTCCTGATGGTGAACATCGACTTCACGCCCGATCCCTCGGATGACCCGAGGAACGACCGGGGCCGCCCCGTCTCCGACCTCGGCCACGACGACCTCGTGCTGCCTTTCGCCGTCGAAACGCTGGACGTGCGCGGCCGCGTCGCGCGCCTCGGGCCGGCGATCGACTACATCCTGGTGCAGCACGGCTATCCCGCCCCCGTAGCGCGGCTGCTCGGCGAGGCGGCGGTGCTGACCGTGCTGCTCGGCTCGGCGCTCAAGATGGAAGGGCGCTTCCAGCTGCAGACCAAAAGCGACGGCGTCGTCGACATGCTCGTCGTCGACTTCGACGCGCCCGACCGGCTGCGCGCCTTCGCCCGCTTCGATGCCGCGAAGCTGGCCGAGCGGCAGGGCTCGACCGAGCTGCCGGCGACCCACGGCCTCCTTGGCCGGGATCTCCTCGGAAAGGGCCATCTCGCCTTCACCATCGAGCGCGGCGGCGACCAGTCGCGCTACCAGGGCATCGTCGCCCTGGAGGGGCAAGGGCTGGAGGCGGCGGCGCACCAGTACTTCCGGCAGTCCGAGCAGATCCCGACGCTGGTCCGCCTCGCGGTGGCCGAGACCATTACCGGCGAGGGGGCGAGCTGGCGCGCCGGCGGGCTGATGGTGCAGTTCCTGCCCGACTCGCCCGAGCGGCGGCGCACGGTGGACATCGATCCCGGCGACACGCCCTCCGGCTACACGGCGCCGGATGCCGACGAGGACGACGCCTGGGTGGAGGCGGTGGCGCTCGCCGAGACGATCGAGGACCACGAGCTGGTCGACCCGACCCTGTCCTCCGAGCGGCTGCTCTACCGCCTGTTCCACGAGCGCGGCGTCAAGGTGTTCGAGCCCACCGCCGTGCACGACGCCTGTCGCTGCTCGCGCGAGCGGATCGCTGCGATGCTGCGCAGCTTCACCGCCCACGAGCGCGCCGAGATGATCGGCGACGACGGGAGGATCGGCGTCACCTGCGAGTTCTGCTCGACGCACCGCGACTTCGACCCCGCCGACTTCGATCCGCCGCAGTAGGCGGGGTCGTCGCCGATCGGAAGCCGTCGCGGGTCAGAGATCGTAGCGGTCAGAAGTCGTAGCGATACGAGGGGTAGTAGTCCCGCGAGCCATCGCGACGGAAGGTCGGCAGCGGCGCGGCATAGGCGAGCTGGCCCTTGGTGGTGATCACCGTCCAGCCGCGGCCGTGGCGCTCGATCGACTTGACCACGCCGGCGCCGGGGACGGCGACGCCTGGCACCACCTCCAGCATGCCGCGGCGGCCCTCGATCAGGGCGACGCCGCCCGTGACGTCGCGCACGACGTAGGTCGCGATCACCGGCGGCTTGTCGGCATCCGCTCCCTTGCCGGCGGCATCGCCCCTGGGGCCTTCCGATTTGATGCCCTCCGTTTTGGCGACTTCGGGCCGCGCGCCGTCCGTTCTGGTCGCTTCCGGCTTGGCCGGAGGCATCGGCACCGCCTCGGCGACGGCCGAACGTATGGGCGTCTTGGCGGACGGCAGCGAGCCGGTGGTCAGGTCGGTGCCGCTGCGCTCGGGCCGGGTTAGGGCTGCGTCGCGCTCGCGCGCCAGCCTGTCGAGGCGGGCGCTGATCGCGGCGGACTGGCTGGCGTTCTCGCTGCGCAGCGCGGCGAGGCTGCTCTGCACGCTGTCGAGCGCCGTCTGCATCGCCTTCACCTGCGCCGGCATCCGCGCGCCAGCGGCCTGCACCGCCCCGATCTGCGCGCGCAGCCCGCCGAGATCGGCGGCGAAGCGGAGATTCTCCTGCTTCAACGCCGCCAGCTCCGTGGCGACGGAATCGGGCCTGCTGTCCGCGGCCGCCATCTTCG
>CALMRL010000246.1 GCA_937873345.1 uncultured Beijerinckiaceae bacterium
CTGGACCGCTACCGCAAAGGCTTCAGGACAAAGCTCGCCCTGAACCATCCGTCAGCGTCAGTGCTCTAGCAGGCCGAAGCAGCCTCCTTCATCGCCTCGCCCAACTGCACCCACACAGTTCGATCATGGAGGCTGTTGGTGCTGCGGCAGCCCATCGGACCGGCATTCCGTCCGATGCGCTGTACGTCGGCCTTGCCGTTCCGGTCCCGCGATCCCTCCGCCGGTCCCGCCCGCGTCGCGGCATGCGATCCGTCTCACGCGTCCGGGGTCACGACGCGCTGATGACCTCCATGCTCTCGGAAGGGGCATGGGCATGGGCGTCCGCTCCGACATAGATCGGCTCGCGCGCCGGGATCGCGCCGGGCTCGACCCAGACGTTGCCGTCCCCGTCGAGCCGCGACTTGAACACCTTGATCGACATGTGCTCGTGGGACAGACCGCAGCCCGACGCGAGGTCGAAGATGCGGTCGTGCAGCGGGCACACCACCGCGGAGGCGCTGGTGAGTCCGTCGGCCAGCGGTCCCCCGAGGTGCGGGCAGTAGGCCTGCGTCGCGTGGACGTCGCCGGCATGCGTCCGAAACACCGCGATCTCACCCTCGCAGAGGTTGAACATGCGTCCCTCGCCGACGGGGATCTGCTCGACGTTGGTGACGAGGATTTCGCGCGTCATACTTCCTCCTTGACGGGGACGACGGAGGTGAACTGGTTGGCAGTCTTCGGCTTGACCGCCTCTAACCAGGGATCGACGCAGGCGTCGATCGATTGCTGCATGGCGACGTCGAGCCGCTCGCAGATGCCCTCGGCATCTTCGACGATCACCGCCTTGAGGCGCTCCAGCCCGACGCGCGGGACGAAGGTGTAGGTCCGCTCCTTCCACTTGGCGTTCTCGCGGTAGAACTGCATGAAGCGGCTGCCGATCGTCATCGCCTCCTCTTCGGAGTCCGCCGTGCACAGCAGGTCGCCCTTGCGAATATGGGCGCCGGCCGCGCCGCCGACGTAGATTTCCCACTTGCCGCCGCCGATCGCGACGAAGCCGACGTCCTTCACGTAGGCCTCGGAGCAGTTGCGCGGGCAGCCGGCCGTCGCGAGCTTCAGCTTGGCCGGCGCGTCGATGCCGCGGTATCGCTTCTCGATGCGGTTGGCGAAGCCCATGCTGTCGCCGAGGCCGAAGCGGCAATAGTCGATGCCGATGCAGCTCTTGCAGGTGCGATAGCTCTTGCCCCAGGCGTAACCGGCCTTGAAGCCGAGATCGCTCCAGATGCCCGGCAGGTCCTCCTTCTTCAGCCCGACGAGGTCGATGCGCTGGCCGCCGGTCAGCTTGACGAGCGGCACCTTCCACTTCTTCGCGACCTCGCCGATGCGGATCAGCTCCTCGGGCGAGCATACGCCGCCCGCCATCTCCGGCACGACGGAGAAGGTGCCGTCCTTCTGGATGTTGGCGTGGACGCGATCGTTGATGAAGCGCGCGTCCCGCTCGTCGTCGTACTCGCCCTTCCAGATGGTGATGAGCAACGAGGCGAGGGCCGGCTTCCACGACGGGTCCTCGCCGCCGAAGTGCCGCCAGACGGAGGACACCGACTTCAGCCCGTGGGCGACGATCTCCTTGGCGAGCTCGGGTTTGCGGAGCGGGATCGTCGGCACGTAGTAATGGACGGACGGATCGTCCTCGACCTCGCCGCCGCACAGCCACGCCACCAGCTCGTTGATCTGGCCCTTGCAGGCGCCGCAGCCCATGCCGGCGCGGGTGGCGTCCATAACCGCCTTGGGCGTTCGCTTGCCCTCCTCGACGGCGGCGGCGATCGTCGCCTTGGTGATGCCGTTGCAGTTGCAGATCTGCATCTCCGCCGGCATCTCGTCGAAGGTCACCTTGGCGCTCGGCGTACCGATGTCGAACAGCAACTCGAGCCGCTCCTCGGGCAGCGGCGCGTCGCGCTCGAAGGCCTGCATCAGGAAGGCCGCCTTCGACAGGTCGCCCATCAGGATGCCGCCGACCAGCCGGCCGTTGCGGACGATCAGCTTCTTGTAGGTGCCGCGCTTGCGCTCCTTGAACTGCACCACCTCGTCGTCCTCGTGGGAGGGCTCGGTGATGCCCATCGAGGCGAGGTCGACGCCGGTGACCTTCAGCTTGGTCGCGAGCTTGGTGCCGTGGTAGGCGGCCTTTGTATCCGCTTGCGTGATGTGGTCGGCGAACACCTTCGCCTGCTCCCAGAGCGGCGCCACCAGCCCGTACAGCTTGCCGCGGTGCTGCGCGCATTCACCGACGACGTAGACGCTCATGTCGTCGACGGACTGCATGTGGTCGTTGACGACGATCGCGCGCTCGACGGTGAACCCCGCGCGCATCGCGAGTTCGCTGTTGGGCCGGATGCCGGCGGCGACGATCACGAGGTCGCAGCCAAGCTCCGTCCCGTCCTTGAAGCGCAGGCCGGTGACCTTCTCCTCGCCGAGCACCTCGGTGGTCATCTTGGCCGTATGGACCGCGATGCCCATGCCTTCGATCGCGTCGCGGAGGATCTCGCCGCCGGTGACGTCGAGCTGCATCTCCATCAGATGACCGGCGAGGTGCACCACGTGCGACTCGCAGCCGAGCACGCCCATGCTGCGCGCAGCCTCAAGCCCCAGCAGGCCGCCGCCGATCGTCACCGCAACTTTGGACTTCTTCGCGTACTCGACGATGCCGGCGCAGTCGTCGAGGCTGCGGTAGCCGAACACGCCCGGCTTCAGCCGGCCGTCCTCGCCGCGCACGCCCTTCATCGGCGGGATGAAGGCACGGCTCCCCGTGGCGATCAGCAGCTTGTCGTAGTGCTCGCGGACGCCGCCTTCGGAAATGACCAGCTTCGCGGCCCGGTCGATCCGGTCGACGCGCTGCCCGGCGTGCAGCCTGATGTTGTTCTCCCTGTACCAGGGAAGCGTGTTCATCGTGATCTCGTCGGGCGTCTGTGTCCCGTTGAGGATGTTGGACAGCAGGATGCGGTTGTAATTGCCGTAGGGCTCGTCGCCGAACATCACGATGTCGAACATGTCGCCGCCACCGCGCTTCAGGATCTCTTCGACGGCGCGCGCCCCTGCCATGCCGTTGCCGATGACGACGAGCTTCTGCTTGGCCATGTGAGGGTCCCTGTGCGCGATCAGATTTCGACGAGGCCGATGTCCAGGACGACGTGCCCGGACACGCCGCTGGGCGCGGACACGTGGACCTGCAGCTTGGTCTCGGGCTGCAGGTCTTCCGTCACGGTCAGCGGCACGTGCATCGCGCTCCTCGCGCCGATCGGAAACAGCCGCATCGACCGGCCGTCGCGCATCAGGGTCAGGCAGATCAGGGCATCGGACGAGTTGCCCGCGCGCAGGTACACGAGCTGCGAGCGGCGGTCAGGTGGAACGACGTATGTCAGGCTACCGTCGAGCGGCGCCGGACCATCGAGTCCGGTTCCCGAGAACGCGAAGACGCCGCTGAGGAATTTCGGTATCGACTCCATCACCAGTCCTTGTTCAGCTTCGAAGTCCGACGGCTCTGCTCCAATGGGCTTGGTGCAGAGCGGCGAGGCCGGATCGTGATCGTTGCATTCCGACGGGTCGCGTAGGCCAAATACGACCCCAGGCGTGCCGGAAGGAGTATCGATCGTCGGATCAAGGTCATCCTCGTCATGCGTCTCGCGCTCACGGCGCCTGCAAGTCTGACACCAAAAGGCGAGACGTCGTCGAAAAGAGGGTTGCGGCCATCGCCGTTCGGAGGGGTCGGCGGAGGAGGCGGCAGAGCCGACCCTCGTCCGAAGCGGAGGCTTACAAGCCTGGGCACCCGCAGCCAGGGATCATGGAGTCAGGCGGCGGGTCGCGGCATCGGCAGCGGCGGGCGGCAGGGCTAGGCGGGATGCACGCCATGCCTATCCGACGTGCAGCGGAAGAGCCGCCCGCGGGACTCCCGTGCCGTGCTGACGCAAGGCCGGAAGAGGCCTTCGTCTCGCAGGCCGCGCCGTCACTCCGAGGGGCTGGCGCGACAGCTGCCGCGTTAGCCGGCGCGGAGGGCGATGGCACCCTCAGAGCAGGCGATATCCGGTGGTGTGGCAGGCGCCGAACCCGCACTGCAGGATGACCGAGACGAGGTTGACCAGACACAGCGCGATGACGAAGAGGCCGGCGACGGCCCCGACGCGCCGAAGCACCGGCGACGGCGGCACGGCCCCGTTCCGTCCGCCGTCGAACAGGGCGAGCGCCAGCGCGAAGGCCAGCAGGACCGCGAAGGCGATCACCACCGACCAGACCGGCATGTGCAGGCCGAGGACGGCGCTGCCGGGATAGGCATGACCGGGGCGGGGCACGATGTTGAGCAGCACCTGACGCACCGAGACCATCAGGAGGAATAGGGCCCAGACCAGGCCGATGCCGATGTTGCGCCCGTCGTGCCCGTCGCGGAGGTGACGGATGATCCCGAAGCAGACGCCGAACATCGCGACCCTTTGCAGCAGGCACAGCGGACAGGGGATTTCGCCTGCAGCATACTGCAGGACCATCGCCGCGACGAGGATCGCGGCGAGTCCCGCGAGGATCGCGAGGAGGACGAGGTCGAAGAGCCGGGCCGGCACGGATGCTGACGTCATGCGGGTCGGCCGCCGTGCAGCAGCGCCTGCAGCCAAGGCAGGCGGAAGCCGTCCACCGGGCTGTCGATCTCGTAGAGGAACTCTCCCATTGAGAGAGCGAGGCAGACGAGCAGCGCCGCCACCCCTAGCCGGCGGGATCCCCAGCGCGCCGCGGACAGCGCCAGCACCATCGACGTGAAGATCGCGAGCATCATGATGTCTTTTCCCACGGACCTTCACCGCGATGCCATGATAGCGAGCGCAGCGGCAGACGTAAGGTCGGACGGCGCGATCACGTCGCCTTGCCGACGCTTAAGTCCCCGGAGGAGCGGCCGGCCTGATGGCGGCTCCCTCGCGATCGCCCGCTCGCTCCGGCAGCAGCCAGATCAGCAGCGCCGAGCCGGCGGTGA
Organism: uncultured Beijerinckiaceae bacterium; assembly: GCA_937873345.1. Taxonomy (GTDB): domain Bacteria; phylum Pseudomonadota; class Alphaproteobacteria; order Rhizobiales; family Beijerinckiaceae; genus RH-AL1. The sequence goes on from CALMRL010000246.1 coordinate 4,985, forward strand.
AGGCGGCCGACACGACGATCAGCGGCGCGAAGCGCCGATGGAAGACCGCGTCGAACATGTAGGAGCCGCTGGCATCCGAGGCGATGGAGGCGGCGTTCTCGATCGACATCATCGCGGCGAAGCACAGGCCCTCCTGGCCGCCGGGGCTGACCTCCGCCGCCAGGGTTCCGGCCATCACCAGGGCGAAGACCGAGGCCACGCCCGTGACGAAGTAGACGACCACGGCCAGGGGACGGTCGACGAGCGCGAAGTTGGCAAGGGTCGCCGCCACGCCCAGTACGACGCAGACGTAGAACATCGTGCGCAGGCGCAACCGCTTCGCCAGGGCCCGGCAGGCGAGGACGCCGACGATCGATCCGCTCGCCGCGGCCGCGCCGAGCGTCCCGATGAAGTTTTGGCCGAAGCCGAGGTCGCCGGTGAGATGGAAGTACAGGGGCGTCTGCAGGCCCGGGTTGTAGGTGAAGCAGAACAGGAAGGCCGCAACCAGCAGCAGTTGCCGCGACCTGACGAGTGCGCCCATCTCGCGCAGCATGATGCGCGGCGGCGTGGGCGCCCGGCCGCCCGGCGGCTCCGGCGTCAGCCTCCAGCTCAGCGCGATGACGCCCGCGAGAGGGACGACGAGGATGAGCGCGGCCGTCCGCAGCCCGTCGGCGGGAGCGAGCGTTCCCGCGAGGGCGCCGCCGCCGAGCCGCGCCGCGAGGTTCGCCAGTCCGTACC
>CALMRL010000247.1:0-2481 GCA_937873345.1 uncultured Beijerinckiaceae bacterium
GGCCGGGGCCACGGCGGCGGCCGACCTCGCCGCCCGCGGCCGCTCCGTGGCGCTCGTCGACCGTGCCGGACGCATAAAGCCCTGCGGCGGCGCCATCCCGCCGCGACTGGTGCGCGACTTCGCCATCCCCGATGAGCTGCTCTGCGCCCGCATCGACGCCGCGCGCATGGTCTCGCCCAAGGGCGAGGCGGTGGACATGCCGATCGCCGCAGGCGCCAACAAGGGCGGTCAGCCTCATCAGTGCTATGTGGGCATCGTCGACCGTGAGCACTTCGACGAGTGGCTGCGGAGGCGGGCGGCGGACCAGGGCGCGCGGCGCATCACCGGCACCTTCACGCAGATCGCACGCGACCTCGATGGCATCGCAGTGGTGCACGCCAAGTCGGAGGACGGTACGGCGATCAGCCTGCGCGCCCGCACGGTGATCGGTGCCGACGGGGCGAACTCCGCCGTCGGCCGACAGGCGATCCCAGGCTTCAAGACCGCGAAGTTCGTCTTCGCCTACCACGAGATCGTCGAAGCGCCGCATCCTGCCGCTGGAGCCGCGGCCAACGACAGCTACGCGCCGACGCGCTGCGACATCTACTACGATGGATCGCTGTCGCCGGACTTCTACTCCTGGGTGTTCCCGCACGGCCGCACGATGAGCATCGGCACCGGCAGCGCCCACAAAGGTTTTTCGCTGCGAGGCGCTATCGGCGAACTGCGCCGCCGCACCGGCCTGGCCGAGTTGAAGACGCTGCGTCGCGAGGGGGCGCCGATTCCGCTGAAGCCGATGAAGCGATGGGACAACGGCCGCGACGCTCTCCTCATCGGCGACGCCGCCGGCGTGGTAGCGCCGGCCTCGGGCGAGGGCATCTACTACGCCATGGCCTCGGCCCGCTACGCCGTCGACGCGGTCGAGGCGTTGCTCGCCACTGGCGACGTGAAGGCGCTGCGCACCGCACGCAAGCGCTTCATGAAGAAGCACGGCACGGTGTTCCTGGTGCTCGGGATCATGCAGTACTTCTGGTACGGCTCCGACAAGCGCCGCGAGAAGTTCGTCGCGATCTGCCGCGACAAGGACGTGCAGGAGCTGACGTGGGCTTCCTACATGAACAAGGAGCTCACGCGCCGCAAGCCGGTCGCTCATGTCCGCATCTTCTTCAAGGACCTCGGCCAGCTCGTCGGCATCGGCGCGCACTGAGGCCGCGCGTCTCCTGCGGAACCGTGGGCCGCGGACGGTGAACCGGGCGCGGACCCGTCAGGCGACCGTGGAGAGCGTCTCTCCCAGCTCCTCGCGCCTTGACCTCTCTTCCCTCGCGAGCGGGATGCGAGCGATGCGGCTGGTGAGGAGCCGCAGGCGCAGCAGGCAGAGGCCAAGTGGGCGCGCGTCCTTGGAGTTCGGCGGCGGCGAGGCGCGCTCCGTCGACAGGCTGAGCCAGCAGGTGTCGATCGGTCCGGCGATGCGGTGGGGCAAGTCCAGCCCGAGCCAGACCGGCGTGGTGGCGCGCAGTTGCAGGCTGCTTCCCTCGCCGTCGAGCGCGACGCCGATGCGGCAGGGTGTCTGGAGATCGGCATCGATCGGACGTAGCAGCAGTTCGACCCTGACGACGTCCGGTCCCGGACGCAGGCCGATGAATGCCCGCGTACCGCGGCTCCAGACATGGTCGGCCTCCATCGCGTAAAAGCCGGACAGGTCGACGCCGGTGCAGAACAGGCTTCCGCCGGCCGCCCAATCGACGTCGCCGTTGAGGATCGGCAGGTCGCCGTCGGGGGGCAGGAAGCCGGGCTGCTCCAGCCAGCTGCGCAGCGGTTGCGCCCCCTCCTCCTGCCAGCAGCGGTTGTCCCGAAGGCGTTCGAGGACACGCAGGCGGGTTGGAAAACCATCGTTCGCGTCGTCTTCGCTGACGAGGCGATCGTCCCCCTCCGGCATGCTGTCGCCGAGCAGGATCAGGGTCGTGGCGAGAAAGGCTCGGGCGCCGAGGCACTCGATCACCCTCCAGAATTCCAGATCGAGGACAGGTTCGCTCGCGCGCAGCCGAGCGCGAGCTGCCGGGTCCCCGGACAGAACGGCGTCGGCGATCAGCGCGAAGCGAGCACAGCTCCAGTAGGCGGCGCGGTCGCCGCGTCCAGCGAAATAGCGGGCGAGGACGCGCAGCAGCGTCGCGTCGCCGAACAGGCCGAAGATCGTTTCGGCGACGTAGCGGCACAAGGCCTCGCGCGACAGGCCCATCACGATCGCCGGGTCCAGCGCCAGCACGCCGCGTTCGAGATAGGCGAAGGTGCGCCGCGCCTCGACGAGGTTGCGGCCCCAATCACCCGCGGGCGGCGCGGCGCGGCGATCACCGGCCTGAACGAGCGGGCAGGCGCCGATCGCCCGCGCGCTCTCGCGCAGGAGGTCGCGATGGCGCAGGGCAAAGCGAGAAAGCGCCTCGGCATAGCCGGCGCAGCTCCAGCTCCTGGCATGGCGCTGACCGGCCGCGCGGAGCGCCGCCATGG
>CALMRL010000247.1:2491-15043 GCA_937873345.1 uncultured Beijerinckiaceae bacterium
AGCTGGAGCTGCGCCGATCGCCGCCATGGCCGCGGGGTCGTCGAGCAGGGCGACCAGCGCCCGGCCGAGATCTGCGGCGGTCGCATCGACCGGCAGCTTGCACGCCGCCTCCGGCGGCAGTTCGGCGTAGCAGCCGCTGTCGAGAATCACCACGGGACGGCCGGTTTCCAGCTGCTCGACGAGCGAGGCGGAGGAAGCCTCCGTGTTGGGCCTGCGCAGGTTGATGAAGACGTCGGCCGCTTCCATCAGCTGCGCCAGCCGACGCTCCGGGACACCCGTCTCGAAGCGCACGACCTCGCCGAGGTCGTGCGCCGCGACGAGATCGCGCAGCTGCCCGAAGGTGCTCTCGCAGCTGACGAAGCCCGCCACGGTGTAGCGCAACCGTCCGCGCAGCCTCGGCTCGGCCCCGATCGCCTCGATCATCAGGTCGAGCGCCTTGCTCGACTGGATATGGCCGAAGGACACGAGATGGAAGACGCGTTTGGCAGATAGCTCGCGCCGCCACGCGGCCGCAGCATCGGCGCCTGCATCGTCGCGGGTGCCGCCATCGTCCCATGTGCGTTTCTGGCCGCAAGGCATGCCGAGGCGCAGCACGGGGCCGCGGAAGCGCCGCTTGGCGTAGCTCTCGGCGAAGACGGAATGCGTGACGAGCGCGGAGGCGAGATCGAAGAGGAGGTTTCCGACCGGCTGGCGCGCGCTGTACTCGCTGTCCCAGGGGCTATAGCGGATCCCGCCGTCGCGGCTGGTGATGCGCGAGCGCCGCAGGTCGTCCCCTGCATCGTCGCTGCCGTAGCGCGCCAGCAGAGCCGCATAGGAACCGAAGCCGCGCCCGCCGAGAAGCGAGCGTCCGGCGAGATAGTGCTGGTAGACGTAGTCATGGCTGATCACCACGCCGGGGTGGTTGGCCAGCAATTCGAAGATCGCGCCGTGGTGCTCGTTGTTGTTGCCGATGTTGTAGATGACAACGTCGAACAGGCCGAGCAGCGGCGCAAAGTCGGCGACCTTGCCGATCGGGATCATGCGATGCCGACTGCGGTGCAGCCGCTTGTGCGGCGGATGGATGATCGTCAGGTCGATCGCCTCGCCGTCGATCGATGCCGGGAAGCATCGGGTGACCGCGTGCGAGAAGCTGCCGACACCCGATGCCGGTGTCATCGGGGAAACCCAGGCGATCCGCAACGTCCCACCTCTCTTGTCCGCCGGCTTGGCCGCCGGGTCCGCCTCGCGGACCAAGCGACGCCTCCTACCAGGCCCGCATCAGCTCGCGCGCACCGGAAAGGTCGCGTGTCGACCGATGCGCATCGCCCGACCGTTCGCCCGGGGCGCCGAGGTATTGGGCGAGGTAATCGCGAAGGCCGAGAAGAAGGCCGGGGTGGATGTCGTCGTCGACCCAGCCCGTGTCGGCGAATGCGAGCGCGAGCCGGCGCGCGACACGCGGAAAGATCGGCATGCGCCAGCGCCACTGCGGCTCGATCGGCGGCGGGGCGAGGAAACGGGCCTGCGCCTCCTCGACCTCCACGCCGAGCCGCGGCAGCAGGCTGCCGAGCAGCTCGATGTAAAGGCGGCGGCCGGGGTGGTCCGGCACGAGGAAGAGCCGGTGCTCGCGGAAGTCGCGGGCGATCGCCGTCGATAGAACCGGCGCAATGTCGTTGCGTACCTCTGCGGCGCGGACGTGGGCCATCGAGAGTTCCGAGGCGGCGTCGATCGCGGCATCGTCGGGGAAACCGTCGATGACTGCCTCGCAGAAGTCGTCGAGGCTGCCGTGATGAACGGCGGCGCGATCGAGAAGCTCAGGGTAATGCCAGCGGAAGTGCCCGCGGAACCGCCCCTTGACCGCGCCGGGAAAGTAGCCGTGCCATTCGAGCCAGGGGAAGCCGATCGCCGGGATGCCGTGGCGCTTGCAGGCGGCGACCAGTTCGTTCGTCTCGTAGCCGGCCGTGTTCTCGATCGGCGAGAACAGCACCGCATCGTAGGCCGCGAGCGAGGCGTAGGGGAACGGGGCACGCGACGCGATCAGCTCGAAGTTGACGATCAGCGCGCAGTCGAAGCGGTCGCCGAAGACAGCGTTCAGGTAATCCCGCAGCACCAGCGCATGACATCCTCCGTAGAGTAGAATCTTGCGCAAATCGCCCTCGCTGTGATCGTCCTCGTAGTATTCGTGGCATGCCCGCTTCATCGCCGTCAAACCGTTTTTCCGAATTACCTAACGTCAATTTTGCGCAGTCAAAACTGACGTTGCGTAAAGACACCTTCACTGACTTGACTCGATGATGTTCTACAACACATCTTCGTGGTGCCCCGATGGAGCGAGAGCGGTGGTTCCGCGACATCGTCCCAAGCCTGCGGGATCGGGGCCACCTAGGGGAGCGCCACGAATGATGCCGGCCCTCGTCTTCAGTTACTCCAGACCGACGTGCGCCGGGTCCGGGCCGGGCGCACGGGCCCGGAGCGCCACCCGCGATGCCATTCTCTATGCGAACGCCGAAGCGGTCCTCGCCTCGACGGGCGCGGTCGAGACCAAGACGCCGGGCTTTCCGCCGGCACCCGCGGCGAAAGCAGGGTTCATCCGCATCGGCTCCGACGAGCAGGTGCTCGCCATGGGGCTCGACGCCCATCTCGCGCTCGCCGACTACCAGAAATGCACGCTGCTCGCGGAAGAGTTCGATCTCGACGCCATCGGCGGGTCGGCACCGGGCGGCGCAGGATGCCCGGACGATGAGACGATCAACGGCCTGCTATGGTCCTGCCTCAACACCCGCAGGGCGTTGGTGATCGGACGGCGGGCATGGAGCGCGGCGCAGTTGCTGCCCTTCGCCGATCTCCGCTTCCATGCGACGCCGCCGATGCGCTGGATCAGGCCGGACGATGCGCTCGATCGGGAGAAGATCCTGCTCATCAACCACGAAAAGTCGGGCTCGGCCGCCGAAGAGCTGCGGGCGGCGCTCGCGAGTTACGTCCGTGTCGAGGTGATGAACGGCTGGACGCTCGACGGAGGACGCGCCGCCGACATCGCCGACCTCAATGCCGGAGTCCATCTCCATGTCGGCGAGCACGGGCTGGCGAGCGATACCGTGCGGCTCGTCGACAGCTGGATCAACCGCATCCCGGTGCTGCACGTGCCGCCGCGCCGCCCCACGTCGCGCCGCGCGGCAGGCGACGACATCCTTGAGGTGCGGCACGCGCAGAACGGCTTCAACTGCACCGGCATCGGGGAAGTGCTGACCGCCTACGAGGATCTGCGCAACGACCGGGTGTTGCGGGTCAAGCTCGCCGACGGTGGGGCACGCGCGGTGACGCCCCTCGCCGAGAGCTGGAAGACGATCGCCGCAGAGCTGCTCGACGGCTGAGCGCAAGCTTCCCGCACGGCCGTCAGGAGAAGACGGCCGGCCTCGCCGCCGGCAGTCCCGGCGGCACGATCAGGTTGGGACGGGAATAGCGGCGATCGTAGAAGGGGCTGTAGGCGCCGTCGATCAGCGTCCGGGTGCCGTGGCGATCCTGCAGCTTCGAGATGTCGTCCATCAAGCGCTGGCGATTCTCCCCCGTCTCGTCACTGCCACGTGAGGCGGACTCATGATGGATCAGCGTCGCGAAAGGCGTCCACACCGTCCGGAAGCCGGCCGACCTCGCGCGCAGGCACAGGTCGATGTCGTTGTAGGCGATCGGAAACATGGTCTCGTCGAAGCCGCCGATCGCCTCGAAGCAGGTCTTGGTCACCAGCATGCAGGCACCTGTGACGGCGGAGAGCGTCTGCCGCACGGCCAGGCGACCCATCGGGCCGACGTCGTCGGCGGGGTCGTTGACGAACCAGTGCCCGGCCGCCTCGCCAAGCCCGACGATGACGCCGGCGTGCTGCAGCCGGCCGCCGGGATAGAGTAGCTTGGCGCCGACGATGCCGGTCGAGGGATAAGACAGGCATTCGACCATCTCGGCGAGCCACTCCGGCCCGGTGACCTCGATGTCGTTGTTGAGGAACAGGATCACCTCGCCCCGCGCGAGGCGGGCACCACGGTTGCACATCGCGGAGAAGTTGAACGGCTCGGTGACGATGGCGGCGCGGAAGCGCTCCCCGCCCCACGTCTCCCGCTCGGCCTCGTAGAAGGCCAGCACGGCGGGGTCGGTGGTGCCGTTGTCGGGCACGACGATCTCGATGTCGGGATAGTCCGTCCGCTCCCGCAGGTCGCGGCTGACGCGGCGCATCAGATCGAGGCTGTCGCGGTTGGGGATTACCACCGAGACACGCGGCGGGGGTGCGGGACGGAAGCGGACCCTGTGCAGGTCGGCGAGCAGCGTCGCCGGTTCGACCCCGGCCGCCGCGTCGCCATAGGCCGCGGCGAGGGCGAGCCGGGCGTTGTTGACCGATCTGTCGCGGTGCACCGTCGAATAAGTCTCCTCGCCGCGTCGCCAGCGGTAGGCGAGGAAGGGGATGTGGATGACGGCATCCTCGCTCACGCCGGCGAGATAGCGCAGCAGCAGGTCGTAATCCTGCGATCCGTCACGCTCACGCGCCAAGCCGCCGATCGCCGCGACGCGCTCGCGGCGGAACACGGACAGGTGGTTGATGTAGTTCACGCCCGACAGCAGCACCGGATCGAAGGCCGGCTTGCAGAACGCGCCCGTGACGGTGAGCCCGGCGTCGGTGATGAGTTCGTCGGTGTAGAAGAGCTGTGCCGCGGGGTGCTCGGCGATCGCCCTGGCGATGACCGGGATCGCACCGGACGCGAAGGCGTCGTCGTGGTCGATGAAGGACAGCCAGTCGCCGCGAGCGGCGGCGATGCCCGCGTTGGTCGCGGCGGCGATGCCGCCGTTCGCCGCCATGGTGACGACGCGCACGGTCGGCCGGGTCGCCGCTTCGGCGAGCGCCGCCAGCGTCTCCGGCGTCACGGAGCCGTCGTCGACGAGGATCAGCTCGGCGTAGGGCGCCTCCTCCGCCACGAAGGAGCCGACGAGATCGGCGATGTAGGCGGGCTTCGTTTCGTAGGCCGGCGACACGAAGGAGATCAGCGGAGGCCCGGCCGGCTGCGCCTCGCGCATCGCCACGCGAAGCGGCGCCGCGGCGATCGTCTGCACCGCCACGATGCGGTGGAGGATGTCGCGCTCGTCCTGCTGAGAGCGCAGGGTGTCGCCGCCGGCGACGTCCCGGAAGAAGCGGCTGATGCGCCGGACGTTGTCGCGCGCCAACGCCAAACTGCCGTGCCGTCCGGTCCCGGCGGCCGTCAGGGCTTTCACGTTCTGATAGCGCAGGTTGAACAGGAAGTGCATCGCCGCGACCGGCAGGGGCCGCTCGGTCTCGACGATCGCGCAGGTGAAGTCGCCTCGCTCGCCCTCGATGCGGATGCGGATGCGGCGGACCTCGACGAGGGCGGCCGGCGGCAGGTGATAGAAGCCGAACGGGTACATCTTGAAAAGGAGCGCCGAAGCCTCGTCGAAGCCGTGGCCGCGGTCGAAGGCGATCTGCAGGGTCACGCGCTCGCCCTCGACGCGACAGACCAGGCCGAGGAAGTCGCGCACGCCGCGCGGCGGCTCGATGACGAAGGCGCCGTCATCCTGCAGCTTGCGCCAGCGGAACGGCGAGCAGCGCTCGATGCCGACGAGGTCGATCGGCCTGATGAAACGCATTCCCGGCTCCGCCACCGCTGGACCGCCGCCCCATGCGGGCACGCAGTGGCGGTCACGCGCCGTTGGGCACGCTCCGCGCAGTGCCGACGGTCCGGCCGGTGGCGGCCGCCGTCGCGGGTCTGACGCTTCGATGGGCGCCGCGGGCGTCCCCGTAGCATCTTCGCGGGAAGCGGCCTATCTCAGGCTTCGGTTTTCCCGCGGAGCCCGTCGTGACGATTAGCGTCCCCAATTCTTTTCGGCTCGGTCCCGACGAGCGCGGCCGCTTCGGTGCCTTCGGCGGCCGCTTCGTCGCGGAAACGCTGATGCCGCTGATCCTCGACCTTGAACGCCGTTACGAGGCGACGAAGAGCGATCCCGCTTTCCAAGCCGAGTTCAAGGGGCTGCTCAAGCACTTCGTCGGCCGTCCGAGCCCGCTCTACCGTGCCGAGCGCCTGACCCAGCACATTCGCGAGAAGGCGGAGGCCGCCGGCAAGCCGGGTGGCGCCACCATCTACTTCAAGCGCGAGGAGCTGAACCATACCGGCGCGCACAAGATCAACAACGTGCTGGGACAGATCCTGCTGGCGCGCCGCATGGGCAAGACGCGCATCCTCGCCGAGCCTGGCGCCGGCCAGCACGGCGTGGCCACCGCCACCGCCTGCGCCCGCTTCGGACTCGAATGCGTCGTCTTCATGGGCGCGGTCGATGTGGAGCGGCAGAAGCCCAACGTCTACCGGATGAACATGCTCGGCGCGACGGTGGTGCCGGTGCGCTCGGGCGCGGCGACTCTGAAGGATGCGATGAACGAGGCGATGCGCGACTGGGTCGCCAACGTGGAGCACACCTTCTACTGCATCGGCACGGCGGCCGGCCCGCACCCCTACCCCGCGATGGTCCGCGATTTCCAGTGCGTGATCGGCAAGGAGACCAAGGCGCAGATGATGGAGATGGAAGGGCGGCGGCCGGACTCGTTGTTCGCCTGCATCGGTGGCGGCTCCAACGCGATCGGCCTGTTCCATCCCTTCCTCGACGACCCCGATGTGGAGATCTTCGGCGTCGAGGCGGCGGGCCACGGGCTCGACAAGAAGCATGCGGCCTCGCTCACCGGCGGCCGGCCCGGCGTGCTGCACGGCAACCGCACCTACCTACTGATGGACGAGCATGGACAGATCGAGGAGGGCCATTCGATCTCGGCCGGCCTCGACTATCCTGGCATCGGGCCGGAACATGCCTGGCTGAAAGACTCGGGGCGCGTCACCTACCTCGCGGCGACCGACGACGAGGCGCTCGACGCCTTCCAGCTCTGCGCCCGGCTCGAGGGAATCATCCCGGCGCTGGAGCCGGCGCATGCGCTCGCCCGCGTCTGCGACGTCGCCCAGGAGCGGCCGCGCGACCACCTGATGGTGCTCAACATGTCGGGCCGCGGCGACAAGGATCTCGCGCAGGTCGCTGCGCACCTGTCTGGCCGCTCCATCGACGGGATGAGCTGAGGCGTCGCAGGTTTCAGCCGCGTCTTTCCCGCTGGGCATCGTCAAAGCCCCGACGCAAAGCCGGAATATCAGGACCCGCAGCCTTGCGGGCATTACCGTCGATCAAGCCTCTCGCATCGGAGAAGACGAGCCCGATGCCCAAACGCGAGGAGAACTCGATCAGCGCCGGGCGTCAGCCAGGCACTGCCTGCGCGCCACGGAATAGACGGCGTCGCGGCCAAGCACGTGCGCGTGGTGCTCCGAGCCGGCGAACAGGCCGCCGATCGCTGGATCGAGGATGTTGAGGCCGCCGGCGTAGGCGCCGAAGGCCGGCATGATGCAGCGCCGGCCGTCGGCGACGAAGCAGCGGCGGCGCAGCGAGCCGCCGGCGCGCCCGCCGACGATCGCGACGGGGTGGAGGTGGCCGGCGATCTCGCCGTCGCAGGGCGAGACGCTGGGTTCGTGACGGAAGCGGATGGGACCGACGGCATGGTGGTCGGCGTGGTCGCCGTCCAGCCACGCGCCCCGCTCGGGTGCGGGATCGTGGTTGCCGGCGATCCAAAGCCAGTCGCGGCCGACCTGCATCGCGCGCAGCGCCGCCGCATCCTGCGCCGACAGCCGCGAAGGGCCGCCATTATCGTGGAAGGAGTCGCCGAGCGCCACCACCCGGCGGGGCGGCAGCCGCGCGATCGCGGCGGCGAGGCGCATCAGCGTCGCCGCGGTGTCATAGGGCGGCAGGAAGACGCGGCGACGGGCGTAGGACGAGCCCTTCTCCAGGTGCAGGTCGGCGACGACCATGAGGTGCTCGTCGGGCCAGTACAGCACGCCCGCGGGATCGGCGAGGAAGGCCGAGCCGTTCAGCCTCAGCACCTTTTCGCGCCCCTGCCCCTGATCCGTGGGTGGCGCTTCCGCGCCCTGCAGCCGTCCGACATGCGCGTTCATGAGTGAGGGGTAGAACAGATTCGCGGCGCGCCGACAGCCCGCTCCGGCGATTTGCCGCGCCGTGCTCCGGCGCTCAGGGCTCTGCGAGCGCCGCCGGGTCGTGATCGTGGCCGCGGAAGCCGGCGAGCGTGCCGTCGCGCACCAGCGCCGTGCCGTCCGGCCGCTTGATGACGACCGGCTCGTCGTCGCGCAGGATGGCGAGGTTGGCCCGCGTGCGGATCATCGCCTCGACGGCTTGGCTTGCCTCCTCGTCGCCGGCCGCCGTGAACTGCTCCTCGGGAAGCTGGTCGATCTTCACGGAGTAGTGCTTGCCGTCCGCCACCTTTGTGCCCTCCTCAAGCGACCGCTCGACGGCGCGATAAGCGCGGCAGGGCGATGCGGGTTGCCTGACGCCGTCCTTGCGGATCGTCCGCTCGGCGGTGCAGGTGTGGGGCGCGGGTGCGGCCCGCTTGGGCGGGGGATGCGAGGATTGGGCACCTACTCCTGGATCCTGGTGGTCCACATCGCCGCCATCTCGCTGTGGGTCGGCGGCATGCTGGCGAACGACCTCGCCCTGCTCGCCGTGCCGAGCGGCGGCCCGCCGACCGCGAACCGGCTGATGCGACGTTGGAACCGCAGCGTGACCGTGCCGGCGATGGTGGTGACCTGGATCGCCGGCGCCACCATGGCGATCCTCGGCGGCTGGTACGTGATGGGCTGGCTATGGCTGAAGATCGCCGTGGTGCTGCTGCTCTCAGCGCTGGAGGGCGCGCAGACCGCGAACCTGCGCCGCCTCGCCGAAGGGCGGCGTCCGCCGGCCTACCTGCAGTTCTCCTCGCTGGTCATCGTCGCGGCGATCCCCGTGATCGCGACGCTGGCGGTGGCCAAGCCGTTCTGATTAGAGCCCTCCGACGCAGGCTGCCGCGAGAAGCGTTCAGCGACCGCGCAGCAGCACCACGCTGCGGCAGATCATGCCGGCGAGGATGCAGCCCTTGGTGACCAGCCTGTCGCCGTCGAGGCGGATCGTGCCGGCGTATTCGCGGCCGTCCTCCGGATTGTGCGCCGAGCCGGACCAGATGTCGCCGGCGGTGCGGCGCATGTCGTAGAGCACGCGCTCGCCGGGATGGCTAGGCCCGTTCGAGTCCTTCAGCCAGGTGACGAAGCCGCACAGCGCATCGCCGCAGCGGTCGATGCGGATGCCGCCGAGCCCGTCTTCGCGGTCCCATTGGCCGAAGGGCGCGGTGGCGGGCGGCGGATCGGCAGGCGCTGGTGCGGCAAAGGCGGCGGTCGGCGCCGACGCGGCGAGCGCGAAGAGGAGGCGACGCATCGAGGGTCTCACGCCCGGCGCGGAGAGCGCCGGCGGCTTCAATAGATCGCCGGCATGGCGCCGTGGAACCGTCCGCAACGAAAGATCGCGCACCGTGGCTTTCGCGCCAGTCCGCGACATCGAGGCGTCAAGGAAGCAGGTCGATGAAGTTCTGCGGGATCGTCGAGCGCGGCCTTTCGAGCATCGCCAGGGCGAGACGGCACGCGGACCTTGCGATCAGCCCGTCGCCTCGCGGATCAGCTCGGCTTCGGCCTCGGCGAGGATGTCCTCGCGCGCTTCGCCGTTGATGCGCTCGCGGCCCGCCTCCAGCATGATCGGCACGGCCAGCGGCGAGATGCGGTCGAGGTCCTTGTGCAGGATGCGGCCGCGGATACGCTCCAGCATCGCTCCGAGGCGGACGATGTCGAGGAGTCCCGTGGAAGCGTCGAGGCGGGCGGCTTCCAGCAGGATGTGGTCTGGCTCGTGGCGGCGCAGCACGTCGTAGACGAGGTCGGTCGACACCGTCATCTGCCGGGCGTTCTTCACCCGGCCGGGGAAGTTGCGCTCGATCAGCCCGGAGATGATCGCGTCTTGCCGGAAGAAGTCGCCCTGCTCGAAGCTCCGACAGCCGCTTCGACATCAAGGCAGAAGCCTACGTTAAAAATGAACAACAAGTACGCTATGGTTCCGGCACATCCAGGAAAACGATCTTGTGCTCGGCGAAGATGTTCATCAATGCCTCGCTTTTCTGCGCGTCCGACATGGCTCTGCCCCGTTCCGTCCGGAGAAGCGCCTGGTACTCGTTGAAGCTTGCTTCGTGCTCGATAGTGGAGACACTTAGGAAGGTCGCCGGTTCGGAAGAGCGATTCTTTAGCCCATGCGCGGCCGTAGACGGCGCGTTGGCGCACTCCCCTGCTTGCAGTGATGTCCAGGTCAGGTGTCCATCCGCATCGAGTCCCATTGCATCGACCTGTCCCTCTAGGACATAGAAAAACTCGGGAAATGGATGAACGTGGATCGGAATAGAGTGTCCAGGTTCCATCGTCATCTTATAAACGGAAAACACGTGTCCTGCTTCCTCAGCCTTGACCTTCCAGGTCATCGTGAGATTGAAGGGATGGACAACTTCGCCTTCTTCTTCTTCACGTTTTGCCACCGCCGGCAATGGAAGTGATTTGACAAGTGCAATCGAGCTCGAGCGCTGTGCCACGATCAATCCTTACGACTAGCTTGAGAAGCCGACATGATTAAGTTGCGCCAGTCACCGCGTCGATAGACTGAGCAAGTCCGTGAGATCATCGCGTGATGTAATCGGTCCGGCTCACGATCCGCCGGACTTGCCAACCAGTTTCTATAAACCTGGATGGTTCGTCTGTCCATGTCCGGCAGACAGGAAGGTATCGTCTGCGTCGCTCAGCCCGTCGCCTCGCGGATCAGCTCGGCTTCGGCCTCGGCGAGGATGTCCTCGCGCGCTTCGCCGTTGATGCGCTCGCGGCCCGCCTCCAGCATGATCGGCACGGCCAGCGGCGAGATGCGGTCGAGGTCCTTGTGCAGGATGCGGCCGCGGATACGCTCCAGCATCGCTCCGAGGCGGACGATGTCGAGGAGTCCCGTGGAAGCGTCGAGGCGGGCGGCTTCCAGCAGGATGTGGTCTGGCTCGTGGCGGCGCAGCACGTCGTAGACGAGGTCGGTCGACACCGTCATCTGCCGGGCGTTCTTCACCCGGCCGGGGAAGTTGCGCTCGATCAGCCCGGAGATGATCGCGTTCTGCCGGAAGGTACGCTTCATCAGGTGCGACTCCTGCAGCCACTCCTCGAGGTCGTCGCCGAGCATGTCCTGCGCGAAGAGCTCGTCGACGAAGCCGGGCTCTGTCCTGGCCCGTTGGCCGACGTCGCCCTTCAGCCAGATCGCCAGCGCGTAGTCGTTGGCGACGAAGCCGAGCGGCTTGCATCGCGCCCGCTCCAGGCGCCGCGTCAGCAGCATGCCGAGCGTCTGGTGGGCGAGGCGGCCCTCGAAGGGATAGGCGACGAGGTAGTTCTTCGGCCCCTTTGGGAAGGTCTCGACAAGCAGCTCGCCCGGCGCCGGCAGCGCCGAGCGCTCGCGCTGCAGGCCGAGCCAGTCGGCGACCTGCATCGGCATGGTACCCCAGTGCGCGGGGTCGGCGAGCAGGTCGCGCACTCGCGCCGCGAGATAGGTCGAGAGCGGGAACTTGCCGCCGGCGTAGGAGGGCACGCGCGGCGTATCGGAGCGCGAGCGCGACACCAGCGCCTCCTGGTCGCGGATCGCCTCGAAGGCCAGCACTTCGCCGCCGAACAGGAAGGTGTCGCCGGGCACCAGCGTCTCCAGGAAGCCCTCCTCCAGCTCGCCGAGCACCCGGCCGCCGGAGCGCAGCGGCCCGGTGTAGCGCCCGCCGTCCGCCTGCGGCTTCGCGGCCTGCCCGCGCACCAGCCGCACCTTGAGCACGGTGGCCTCGACGATGGTGCCGACGTTCATCCGGTAGGTCTGCGCTACCCTACCGTTCGCCACCCGCCACAGCCCCTCGCGCACCGTGCCGTCGGCATCCCTCACCTTGACCTGCTTGATCTTGGCGAAGCGCTCGTAACCCGACAGGGCATAGCCGCCGTGGGCGACGAAGTTGAGCGCGCGCTCGAATGTCGCGCGATCGACGTGGGCGTAGGGTTCGGCGCTCGCGATCTCGGCGTAGAGCGCGTCGGCCTCGAAGGGCGCGGCGCAGGCCATCCCGAGGATGTGCTGGCACAAGACGTCGAGCGCCCCGGCGCGCGCCACCGCGGTATCCTGCGCGCCCTCGGCCGCCGCATCGATCGCCGCGCGGCATTCCAGCACCTCGAAGCGGTTGGACGGCACCAGCACGGCGACGCTGGGCTCGTCGAGGCGGTGGTTGGCGCGGCCGATGCGCTGCGTCAGCCGGCTCGCCCCCTTGGGCGCCCCCATGTTGACGACGAGGTCGACGTCGCCCCAGTCGATGCCGAGGTCGAGCGTCGAAGTGCACACCACCGCCTTGAGCCGCCCCGCCGCCATCGCTTCCTCGACGCGGCGGCGCTGCCCGGCATCGAGCGAGCCGTGGTGCAGGGCGATGGGCAGCGCGTCGTCATTGAGGCTCCACAGCGCCTGGAAGATGAATTCCGCCGCCGAGCGGGTGTTGACGAAGATCAGGGTCATCCGCGCCGCACGCAGCATCGCGTAGACCTCGTGCAGGGCGTGGCGGGCGGAGTGACCGGACCAGGGCAGGCGCTGCTCGGT
>CALMRL010000248.1 GCA_937873345.1 uncultured Beijerinckiaceae bacterium
GGGCTCGGCCGCGGGCGGCAGGGCCTCGCGGACGAGGCCGCGCAGGTCGGTGTAGTGCCAGCTCTCGATGCGCCGGCCCGGAAGGCCGGCCTCGGAGAACAGCTTGTAGGCTTCGCCGCGGTGGGCGACCGCGTGCTCGGGGTGGACCAGCGCCTCGAACTGCTCGCCGAACATCCGTTCGGCCTCGTGTCCGCTCTTGATCATCGGCATGGGGCGGGCCTCAAGCGGCCGCGTCGGCGGCTTCAGCCGCCACGTAGTCGCGATAGCCGTTCTTCTCGAGCTCCAGCGCCAGGGCGGCGTCGCCGCTCTTGATGATGCGCCCCTTTCTCATGATATGGACCACGTCCGGCTTGATGTAGTCGAGCAGGCGCTGGTAGTGCGTGATGACCAGGAAGCCGCGGTTCGACGCGCGCAGCTCGTTGACGCCGTTCGACACGATGCGGAGCGCGTCGATGTCGAGGCCCGAATCGGTCTCGTCGAGCAGGCCGTAGCGCGGCTCCAGCAGCGCCATCTGCAGGATCTCCATGCGCTTCTTCTCGCCGCCGGAGAACCCGACGTTGAGCGGGCGCTTCAGCATGTCGGGGTTCACCTCCAGCTTCTCGGCGCCCTGCTTCACGTGGCGCATGAAATCGGGCGTCGACAGTTCGGGCTCGCCGCGCGACTTGCGCTGGGCGTTCATCGACGCCTTGAGGAACGTCATGGTGGCGACGCCGGGGATCTCCACCGGATACTGGAACGCCAGGAACAGGCCCTTCGCGGCGCGCTCCTCGGGGTCCATCTCCAGCACGTTCTCGCCGTCGAGCAGCACCTCGCCGTCGGTGACCTCGTAGTCCTCGCGGCCCGCGATGACGTAGGACAGCGTCGACTTGCCGGAGCCGTTCGGCCCCATGATGGCGGCGACCTCGCCGGGGCGGACGGCGAGGTCGAGACCGCGGAGGATCTTCTGGCCTTCCACCTCGACGTGGAGATTCCTGCCTTCGAGCATGCTTTCGTCCTGGAGTTGGATGTCGGTCTTGTTTTGCTTGATGCGGCTCAGTCGGCCAACTCGAGGCGTCGCTCGATGCGGTCCAGGCGATCCCTGATGATCGCGATCTCCTCGTGGTCGTGGTCCTGAATGGTGGCGAAGCCCGCAAGCTGCTGTCGCATGGCCTTCATCTCCACGCTCATCAAGCGCATGGAGGCGGCCATCTTGGCCATGTCTCCGCGCATGGCGCGGAGCATGTCCAGGACGAGGTTTTCAGGCTCGGCCATCAGCCCACGCTGCCTTCAAGCGAGATGGCGATGAGCTTCTGCGCCTCGACGGCGAACTCCATCGGCAGTTGCTGGAGCACGTCGCGCACGAAGCCGTTGACGATGAGGGCGGTCGCCTCCTCGCCCGACAAGCCGCGCTGGCGGCAGTAGAAGAGCTGGTCCTCGGAGATCTTCGAGGTCGTGGCCTCGTGCTCGAACACCGCCGTCGCCGTCTTGGCCTCGATGTAGGGCACCGTATGGGCGCCGCACAGCTCGCCGATGAGCAGCGAGTCGCAGTTGGTGAAGTTGCGGGCGTTGGTGGCCTTGCGGTGCGCCGACACGAGGCCGCGGTAGGTGTTGTCCGACTTACCCGCCGCGATGCCCTTGGAGATGATCCGGCTCGTCGTGTTCTTGCCGAGATGCACCATCTTGGTGCCGCTGTCGACCTGCTGCATGCCGTTCGAGATGGCGATCGAGTAGAACTCGCCGCGCGAATCGTCGCCGCGCAGCACGCAGGACGGGTACTTCCAGGTGATGGCGGAGCCGGTCTCGACCTGCGTCCAGGAGATCTTGGCGCGCGCTTCGCGGCAGTCGCCGCGCTTGGTCACGAAGTTGTAGATGCCGCCCTTGCCCTCGGCATCGCCGGGGTACCAGTTCTGCACCGTCGAATACTTGATCTCGGCGTCCTCGAGCGCGACGAGCTCGACCACGGCGGCGTGGAGCTGGTTCTCGTCGCGCATCGGGGCCGTGCAGCCTTCGAGGT
>CALMRL010000249.1 GCA_937873345.1 uncultured Beijerinckiaceae bacterium
GTCGAGGGCGCCGAGCGCGATGCCGGCGACGGCGAACGCCAGCAGGACCAGCGGAGCCGGGAGCGGCTGGCGCCCGGCTGCCGGGCGTGTGGGGGCCGAGGCGAGCGAAAGGTCGGTCACGGCGGAAGGGTCCTCGCGGGTCGGGCCGCGAGGCTAGCGCGGCGGGGCCGCCTGCGCCAGTCTCGCTCGCTCTGCCGGTTCCGCGCCGCCGTAGCTTCTCGTGCCGCATCGGATTCTTCGAAAACCGCTGACGCACTTTCCCGTCCGATGCTCTAGAAGGCAGCAGCCGCGCTTCACGCCGCCCCATCGTCCCGCGAGACCCACGACCCATGGCCCTCTTCCGCGTCCTGCTCGCTCCCCTCCTGGTCGCGGCTCCGATTATCGCTGCGCTGCCGTGCCTCGCGGCACGAACCACCTCGCCGGCCGCTCCCGTCGGAGCTCAGACCGACGAGGGCGAGGAGGCGCCGACTCCGGCGCCGCTCACCACCGGCTCGATGGCGATCGCCTCCGACCCGAACCTCGCGGTCGAGGCGATGGCGGTGGACGTCGCGATGGATCGCGTCACCTACAGCTACCGGCTGCGCAACAAGGGTCCGACCAAGCTGGCGCTCACCGCCAGCGTCGCCCTGCCCGACCTCGAGGTGAGCAGCGAGGGGAACACGGTCTACGTGCTGCCCTCCGACAAGGCCGAGAACCCGATCGACCTCGGCGTGAAGTCCGGCGACCAGCCGGTGGCGACGACCGCCAGCGTGCAGGCGGTGGCGCTCGGCCTCGACAGGCTCGCCGAGATCAAGGCGGCCGGGCTGCCGCCGATCCCGTTCGGGCCGGCGCAGGACAAGGCGCTCGCCGCCGCCAAGCCGGAGCTGCTGATGAAGCTCGCCGATCTCGGCCTAGTGACGCCGCGCGATCCCGTCCAGGCCGACGCGACGGTGATCGCCGACTGGACGCTCCGGGTGGTGCACTCCTGGACGCAGGCGCTGGAGCCCGGTGCGGCGACGCCGGTCGCCGTGTCCTTCGCCCCGGTCAAGGCGACCTACCGCGTCGATGCCGCCAATCTCGCCGGCTTCAACGCCCTGAAGGACCAGGTCTGCCTCACCCCGGCGATCATGGCCGCCGCCCGCGCGCTCCTCAAGGGCAAGGAAGCGATGGCCGAGGTGCAGGACATCGCGCTCGCCAATGACGGTCCGGCGCGCTGGCTCGACAATCCGCAAGCGAGCGTCGCCGTGCGCAAGCCGCAGCCGACCTCCGTCGTCGCCTTCTGCGGCATGGATGCGGCGAGCGCCGGCAAGCCGGTGGTGACGGGCAAGATGCCCGGCTCCAACGAGGCGGCGGGCCTGCGCATGCTGGTCTTCTCGGTGGCCGCCAAGTAGCCCGGCCGCCTTCGACGGGAGCGAATTTGACAGGAGGGGGCGAAACCGCGAAGGAACCGCCGCCCCGCGGCGGTTCTCCCCGAGCACGCTCCTCCGGGGCGGTTTCCGGGAATCGATGCGCCACTACCTCGACTTCGAAAAACCCGTCGCCGAGCTCGAAGCCCGCATCGACGAGCTGAAGGCCCTCGACCTCGACGGCGAGGGCCACGCGATCGGCGAGGAGGCGCTGCGCCTCGAGGCCAAGGCGATGAAGTCGCTCGCCGACATCTACGCCGCGCTCACCCCGTGGCAGAAGACCCAGGTGGCGCGCCACCCGCAGCGCCCGCACCTCAGCGACTACCTCCGCCATCTCGTCAGCGACTTCACGGCGCTGGCCGGCGACAGGGTGTTCGGCGAGGATCAGGCGATCGTCGGAGGCTTTGGCCGGTTCCGGGGCCGCTCGGTCTGCGTGATGGGGCAGGAGAAGGGCTCCGACACCGAGAGCCGCCTGCGCCACAACTTCGGCATGGCGCGTCCGGAAGGGTATCGCAAGGCGGCGCGGCTGATGCAGCTCGCCGACCGTTTCGACGTGCCAGTGATCTCGGTCGTCGACACCGCCGGCGCCTTTCCCGGCATCGACGCCGAGGAGCGCGGCCAGGCCGAGGCGATCGCCCATTCCATCGACGTCTGTCTGGCGCTCGGCGTGCCCAACGTCGCCGTGATCGTCGGCGAGGGCGGCTCGGGTGGCGCCATCGCCATCGCCTCCTGCAACCGCGTGCTGATGTTGGAGCACGCGATCTATTCCGTGATCTCGCCCGAGGGCGCCTCCTCGATTCTGTGGCGCGAGGCGGCGCGCGCCGAGGATGCCGCGACCAGCATGAAGATCACGGCGCAGGACCTGCTCCGCTTCGGCGTGATCGACGCCGTGGTGCCCGAGCCGCCGGGCGGCGCGCACCGCGACCACGCCTTGGCCGTCGGCAACGTCGGCGACGCTATCGAGGCGGCGCTCGTCGAGCTTGCCGACATGGGCCGCGACGCGATCCGCGCCGCCCGCACGGAGAAGTTCCTGGCGATCGGGCGGAAGATTTGAACCGGTGGCTGCTGACATCGCAGGCTTCTCGGATCATGCTTGGAAGCGGATGAAGAAGCGCGGTATCACGCGCCAAGCCGTCGAGGACGCTTGCAGGGGAACCGGAGTTCTACAACCCAATGGCAACGTCAGATATGTCGGCTCCAGCTGCACGGTGATCTTGAATGCCAACAACTGGGTCGTCACCGTCTTCTGAGTCTCGCTTGATGAAAAGGATCGCCGAGATCCTGTTCGAGCAATGGGACCCCCTCGGTGTCAGGGATGCAGCTCCTGCCGATGAATACGAAGAGTATGCGCGGGTCATCGAAGCGATGCTCGGTCGGGGAGAGGGTGGCGGCGACATACGCGGGTACCTGCATCGCTCGCGCAGTAAAACTCTGCTGGCGTCCGAGGACCGCTCTGCCGATGAGCGCACCGCGCGAGCTATAATCGCCGCATCGCGCGACTGATCGGTCCCACCGCCGGGGACGTGGACGAGGGGGCGATCGACGCCGCTTGCCCGGCGTTCAGGGGAAAGCTTCCAATCGCCGCGTCCTCTGGGCCACGGTGCCCGTAATTCTTCGCGGCCGTCCCTCTTCAGCTTCCGTTTACGCCTGCCGCCTAGCGTGCCCGCCTTGCGGCTGCCTCATCCCGCTTCTAAGCCGTTTGTCTCCAAAGGCGTGCGCCCGCTCGCGCGCCTCAGCAGAGTTGGCCCGTATGCGTTCCAACCATCTCGCCAACCGCGCCTCCTGGCGCCTCGCCGGCTTCGCCTTCATCGCGGCCGCCGCGGCGGCGCTCGCCGGCTGCGACGAGGCGGAGACCGGCGG
>CALMRL010000250.1 GCA_937873345.1 uncultured Beijerinckiaceae bacterium
TCTCGCTGGAGCGCGCGACCAACCCGTTCCTGCGCGCCGAGGAGGATGAGATCAAGCGGGCGATGGGCCTACCCGATGCCGACGGCGCGGAGGTGTTCGCCGCCCTGCGCGAGCGCAAGAACGCGGGATAGAGCGGGCGATCCGGCGCTGGGCCGAGGCGCATGCGGTCGGCTATGTGCTGACCGTCACCACCGGGCAGCGGCTGGGCCTGCGCCCGGTGACCGACTGGTTCGCCGATGAGGTCGCGGCACTGCCGGCGCGCACGCGGGTGGGGCACCGCCTCAGCGCCGGTGAGGGGGCAAAGGGCCCGCGCCTGTACGACTGGGCCCGCGTGCCCTACCGCGGCGCGGCACCGGGCTCGCCCTGCTGGTGCGCCGCTCGCGCGCCGCACCGCACGGGCTGACCTTTTTCTCACCCATGCTCCCGAGAGGACTAGGCTTGCCGCTCTGGCGGGTATCGCCGGCAGCCGCTGGACCATCGAGAACTACTTTGAGCAGGCCAACCGAGAGTGTCGAAACTATCCCGAGGTTTGACCGTACATCCTAGGGATGTTCGGTGCCAACGCAGCTCCCGGCGCGCTGTCTCGGCGCTGGACGGGTGGAGCGAAATGGCGGCGCTGATCCAGCCGGGAAGACGATTGGCGATCATGAACAGCATTCCCCCCTCGGCCCTCGTCGCCGATGACGATCCGATGATCCTGATGGATGCGTGCGAGATCGTTGAAGGTGCTGGGTTCAAGCTTCTGGAAGCGATGACGGTGGCACAGGCGATCGCGGTGCTGGAACGGCATAGCGCCGATGTGGTTTTGCTGTTCACCGACGTGCAGATGCCCGGCGGCCGCGATGGCTTCTCCCTAGCTCGCGAGACGGCCGAACGCTGGTCGCACATACAGATCGTCGTGGCGTCGGGACAGATGACGCCGGGGCCGGGCGATCTTCCGGACGGAGCGACGTTCATCGCCAAGCCGTTCAGCGCGCGGGTTGTGCACGACCGACTGCGCGCGGTACTGCCGGATGAGCATCAGCCCGAATCGCTGCGACAGTAGGTCATCGCGAGGCTATCGGCAGCACCATCGTCACGATCTGGCGACTGGCTGTCATGATACCGGGCGAGGTGCGGGGCGTCGCAGCGAGGTGAGCCCGTTCGGCCCTTATGCTATGGCGCAGTCTCGCGCCTGATCGGCCTCCGATCCACTGCTGGAAAATTGCTGCTTGTCCGCTGATGATGTGACGATCCTGTCGCGGGAGGAGCGTGTGCCCGAGGTGTTGCGCCGGCGGGCGCAGCAGCAGGCGTCCGGCACCGCGTTCGGCCGTCCCATCCGCACCACCTCGGCAGGGCACGACGAGTTGCTGTCGGCGGTCGAGAAGACCCGGATGCCGATGATCCTCACCGATCCGAACCAGCCGGACGATCCGATCATCTTCGTCAACCGCGCCTTCCAGGAGCTGTCCGGTTACGGCGCCGACGAGCTGGTCGGACGCAACTGCCGCTTCCTCCAGGGACCGGACACTGACCCGGCGCAGGTGCAGCGCATCCGGGATGCGCTCCGCGACGGCTGCGACATCGCTCTCGATCTTCTGAACTACCGGCGCGACGGCACCCCGTTCATCAACGAGCTGTACATCAGCCCGGTGCTGGGCGCCGACGGCCACGTGCTCTACCACTTCGGCAGTCAGCTCGACGCGACCGGCTTCCGCAAGGATCAGCCAGGGACGGATCAAGGACATCGAGAAGTACATGGTCGCCGCGCAGGGGGTATCGCGGCGCGCTGCGGCGCTGACTCACCGCCTGCTCGCCTTCTCGCGGCGGCAGACGCTGGCGCCGAAGGCCACCGACGTGAACGCACTGGTCAGTGGCATGCTCGACCTGATCCGCCGCACCGTAGGTCCGCGCGTCGAGGTCGGCGCTGTCACCCTGCCGGACTTGTGGCTCGCGCTGGTCGATCCCTCGCAGCTTGAGAACGCGTTGCTCAGTTGGTGACAATCGCTATCGCGCGCGGCATCGCATCACCGCGGAACCACGCTGATTAAGCGTCGGCTGCACACAGCTTCTTAAACCGGAGGCCTTACCTTTCCGACGCTGTTCGAGCCCGGAGCCCCCTTGCCTCAGTCATCCTCCGATACCGGCGACGGGATGCTCGGCGAGGCCACCTTCCCGCTCGATCCCCGGCTGCCCGAGGCGGCGGCCGAGGTGGTCTACGACTGGAACATCGAGAGCGACGAGGTGCGCTGGGGGCCGGGCTACCGGGCCATCCCCGGCCTGCCACCGATGGAAGCGGTATCGACCGGCCTCGGCTTCGCCGAGCACCTCGCCTCCGAGAGCCCATCATCGCGCTACGAGGCGGTGATGGCGCCGGGCGGCTGCGACACCGGGGGCGGCGTGCCCTTCACCACCATCTACGGCCTCGTCGGCGCCAAGCGGGCGCAGTCCGGCAGGGCCTCGATGTCGCCATCGGCCGATGGGCAGGGCGGCGCC
Source organism: uncultured Beijerinckiaceae bacterium (assembly GCA_937873345.1). GTDB lineage: Bacteria > Pseudomonadota > Alphaproteobacteria > Rhizobiales > Beijerinckiaceae > RH-AL1. The sequence goes on from CALMRL010000250.1 coordinate 2,476, forward strand.
GCGCCGGTGTGGGTCGAGGACAGCGGCCGCTGGTTCGCCGATCGCTACGACCGGCCGGCCCGCGTCCACGGCGTGATCCGCGTCATCACCGAGCGCTACGAGGCCGAGCGCCGGCGCACCGCCGCCGCGCAGCGCGACGCCGTCACCGGCGCCTACAACCGATCGTTCTTCGTCGAGCACGTCGCCCGCCATCTCAGCCTGACCGAGCGCCGCTCGCCATCCCCTGCCTCGTCGACCTTCGCCCTGTTGCTGATCGGCATCGAGCGCGACGGCCCCGGCGGACCGATCGGCGACGGCGACCTCTCACAGGCCGGCGCCCGCTTGCGGCAGACGATGCGCGCGCACGAGGTGCTGGCGCGCCACGCAGGCGCCAAGTTCACCGCCCTGCTTGACGGATGCGACGAGAGGCAGTGCGCCGCCGCCGTCGCC
>CALMRL010000251.1:0-218 GCA_937873345.1 uncultured Beijerinckiaceae bacterium
TCGTGCAGCGGCTTGGCGACGACGAAGATCGGCAGGCCTGCGGCGTGGTCGGCGCGCTCGACGAAAGGGAGCCTGGCGATCACTTTCGGCGCGTCCGGCGCCCGCAGCGCGTCCCACCACGGCGCGGCTGCCCTCCCGTCCCTGCCCGCGCTGCGGATCAGGCCGAGGTCGTTGGGCGCCGCCGCGACCGCGGCGATCACGTCCGCCGCCGTCTCCTG
>CALMRL010000251.1:228-4400 GCA_937873345.1 uncultured Beijerinckiaceae bacterium
CGGCAGGCGTCGCGCATCGCGGCCTCGTCGACCGACATGTCGGCGTGCACGGCGTAAGGCGACTGCACGTAGGTGAAGGTGGAGATGATGATGCGCCAGATGCCCTCCACCGTTGCCACGGGCAGGATGCCGCGGTGGCGCTCGACAAGCCGGCGCATCATCGCGGCCTCGCGCGCCGGCCGGAAGGCGGAAGCGCCGCCGCCGCGCGCCTTGACTGCGATAAGCCTGTCGATGATCTCGCCTCGCTCCATCAGCAGGGCGTGCAGCGAGGCGTCGATCCGGTCGATCTCGGCGCGCAGGGCGTCGAGACCGTTCTCGGCCCCCTCGTCCCGCTGCGCCTCGAACCCGTCCATCCGCCCGTGAAACCTTCGCCGCGCCATGCGGAATGCACCGCGCGGCCTTCATAGGGGGCGGCACCCACCGTGGCAAAGGGTTGTGCAGCCCCTACCGTCATTGCGAGCGCCAGCGAAGCGACTCCGAGGCCACAAGTGTAAACTCCCCTGGGAGCGCGGCGGGGCGTCCTCCTTGACGAAAACTTTCCCGCTTTCCCATATGCTCGCGACCATGGGGCAGCGCGAAAGGCCGAGCGGCCGATGAACATGATGCCGTCGCGAACCGCCAACCGCGAGGTCGAGGCGCCGTCCTCGCTCGTCGTCGAATTCGGCCGCGACCGTCCGCTCGTCACCGACGCCGGCGTCGAGTTGTCGCCGTTCTGCATCGCCTACCAGACCTACGGCCGCCTCAACGCCGAGCGTTCCAACGCCATCCTCGTCTGCCACGCCCTTACCGGGGACCAGCACGTCGCCAACGCCAACCCGCTGACCGGCAAGCCCGGCTGGTGGACGAGCCTCGTCGGCCCCGGAAAGCCGGTCGACACCGATCGCTTCTTCGTCATCTGCTCCAACGTGCTCGGCGGCTGCATGGGCACCACCGGCCCGGCCTCGCGCGATCCGGCCACCGGCCGGCCTTATGCCCTCGACATGCCGATGGTGACGATCCGCGACATGGTCAATGCGCAGGCGATGCTGATGGACCACCTCGGCATCGCGACGCTGTTCTGCGTGGTCGGCGGCTCGATGGGCGGCATGCAGGTGCTGCAGTGGGCGGCGAGCTACCCGGCCCGCGTCTTCTCTGCGATGCCGGTCGCCACCGCCGCGCGGCATTCCTCCCAGAACATCGCCTTCCACGAGGTCGGGCGCCAAGCCGTGATGGCCGATCCCGACTGGTGCAAGGGCCGCTACCTCGACGAGGGCCGCCACCCCGGCAAGGGGCTCGCCGTGGCGCGCATGGCGGCGCACATCACCTATCTCTCGGAGCAGGCGCTGCAACGCAAGTTCGGTCGCAAGCTTCAGGAGCGCGCGGCGCCGACCTTCTCCTTCGACGCCGACTTCCAGATCGAGAACTACCTGCGCCACCAGGGCCTGAGCTTCGTCGACCGCTTCGACGCCAACTCCTACCTCTACGTGACGCGCGCCTGCGACTACTTCGACCTCGCCGCCGACCACGGCGGGCAGCTGGCGCTGGCCTTCAAAGGCTCGAAGACGCGCTTCTGCGTCGTCTCCTTCTCGTCGGACTGGCTCTATCCAACCTCCGCCTCGCGGGCGATCGTGCACGCCTTGAATGCCGGCGGCGCCCCTGTTTCCTTCGTCGACATCGAGACCGACCGCGGCCACGACGCCTTCCTGATCGACGATCCCGAGTTCAACGCCACCGCGCGCGGCTTCCTCGAAGGCTGCGCCAGGATGCGCGGCCTGCCTCAGGAATGAAGGCGCGATGACGCGGTCCTTCCCGCCGGGCGACCCGCGCGCGGCGCTGCGACCCGATCTTCACGTCGTCGCCCGCTTCCTGGTGCCGCGCACCCGTGTCCTCGACGTCGGATGCGGCGACGGCGCCCTGCTGCACTACCTGTCGGAGGAGCACGGCGTCGACGCCCGCGGCATCGAGATCAGCCAGCACGGCGTCAACCGCTGCGTCGCCAACGGGCTCAGCGTGATCCAGGGCGACGCCGACACGGACCTCGCCGACTACCCCGACAACGCCTTCGACTTCGTGATCCTCAGTCAAACGCTGCAGGCGACGCGCCGGCCGCGCCGAGTGTTGGAGCACATGCTGCGCATCGGGCGCCACGCCGTGGTATCGTTCCCCAACTTCGGGCATTGGCGGGTGCGCGGCCAGCTGTTTTTCCGCGGACGGATGCCGATCACCGATGCACTCAGCTATCAGTGGCACGACACGCCCAACATCCACGCCTTCACCATCCGCGACTTCGTCGCCCTGGTTGACATGTGCGAGGGACGCATCGAGCGATCGATGGCGCTCGATGCCCGCGGCTACCCGATCCAGGTCAAGGTGCCGTGGTGGTTCTGGAACCTGTTCGGCGCGCAAGCGGTGTTTCTGCTGACCAAGGATGGCCACGTAACGGACAACCGTGCGAGGCGTAGCCGGACGGGGGCCGGCGCGCAGGCGTCGGCCCCGGACTCCTTGGACTCGAAAACCGATTAGTTGCGGCTGGAATAGCCACCGGGATTGCCGCCGGTTGCGGTGGTGCGGTGCTGCCCGCCGAAGCCGACGCCATAATACGTCTTGGCGTGTCGGGCATGCGAGGACATGAAGTGATGCTGCCGCCTCATCCGGGCATGGTGGAAGTCGTAAGCCGAGGCGGGCGCGCCGGCGGCGCCGAGGGCAAGGGCGGCCAGCACGGCCAGCGACGCGAACTTCATGGACTTCAGACCCCGGTTGGCGACACGCGAACGCCGCGTCATCCTATTCACGGCGAGACATCGCAACGGTGTGGTAGGCGCTTCGTTCAAGCCGCGCCACGCGGCCCTGGTCGCATGGTTAGCCGAGCAGCCCACCCTGTGCCGGCGCCAGCGGATTTGCCGCGCGGGTGGCAAGATCGGCGCTGTCGGTCCGCGGCTCGCCGATCGCTGCGGCCCACAGTTCACGCACGAAATGCTCGTCGAGCCCGTCGGTGATGAACACCATGCGCGTGCCGCGGTCCTCGTCGGGCCAGCACCCGAGGCGCTGCGGGGCATGCATCACGTGCTGCACCCCGTGCACCACCAGCGGGCGCGCGGGATCGTCGGCGAGCGCAACGAGCGCCTTCAGGCGCAGCAGCTTGCTCCCGTGCGCCGCGCGCAGCAGCTCGGTGAACAGCATGACCGCCGAGGCCGCCACCGGCCGAGGGTGGCGCAGGCAGAACGAGGCGATCGCCTCGTCGTGGCGATTCACGTCGTGGGCCTGAGGGCGGGCATGCTCATGATGATGGTGCCCGTGGCCATGATGGTGATGGCTGTGCGAGTGCTCGCGATCCCGCGCCTCCTCCACCGCTTCGGCGGCGAGCCAGGCGCGGGCATCGTCGCCCCGCGCGTCGGGGGCGAAGGCCGGGCCGGCGAACAGGCGGTCGGAATCGGCCTCACCCACGTCGAGGATCGGCGCCGAGGGGTTGAGAGCCACCAGCCTCGCTCGCAGCGCCGCGACCGCGTCGGGATCATCGGCGAGGTCGACCTTGGTGAGCACCAAGCGGTCGGCGAGCGCCGCCTGCTTCACCGCCTCGCGGTGCCGGTCGAGCGTCGCCATGCCGACCAGCGCGTCGACCAGCGTCACCACCGCCCGCAGGCGGAAGCGCAGGCTGAGGTAGGGGTGCGCCATCACCGTATGCAGCACCGGCGCGGGATCGGCGAGGCCGGTGGTCTCGATGATGACGCGATCCCAGGTCGCGCGGCCGTTGTCGCGGGCGCGCAGCGCGTCCTCCAGCGTCGCCACGAGATCGCCGCGGATGGTGCAGCACAGGCATCCAGACGTCATCAGCAGCATGTCGCCCTCGACGCGCTCCACCAGCAGGTGGTCGAGGCCGACGGAGCCGAACTCGTTGACGAGCACCAGCGTGCCGGCGAGCGCGGGGTCGCGCAGCAGCCGGTTCAGCAGCGTGGTCTTGCCCGCGCCGAGGAAGCCGGTGACGATCGACAGGTCGTAGGGCGGCGGGGGGCGGCGAGGCTCAGCCACGACGGGCGACGACGGGCGTCATTGCACGGCGGCCTTCTTCAGCGGCTCCTTCTTCGACGCAACCTTGGAGCCAGGCTTGGTCGCGACTTTGGTTTTGACGTCGAGCTTCGCCGTCTTCGCAGCCCCGACCCTGGCCGGGTGCCTCGCCGCCTTTGCGGGTGAGGCGC
>CALMRL010000252.1 GCA_937873345.1 uncultured Beijerinckiaceae bacterium
GTCGTCCGCCGCCTGCTGGCGGGCGCCGCCCTGCTCTGCGGCCTGACCGCGTCGCTGCCCGCCTCCGCCTACACCGCCTACGTCACCAACGAGAAGGACAACACCGTCTCCGTGATCGACACCGCGACCTGGAAGGTGGTGAAGACGGCCGACGTCGGGCGCCGGCCGCGCGGCATCATCATCAGTCCGGATGGCAAGGAGCTGTACGTCTGCGCCTCGGACGACGACGTCGTCCAGGTGTTCGACCCCAAGACGATGCAGCTGATCCGCACCCTGCCGTCGGGTCCCGACCCCGAGACCTTCGCCCTCTCGCCCGACGGCAAGACGCTCTACGTGTCGAACGAGGACGACAACGAGGTCACGGTGATCGACATCCCGACGAACAAGGCGCTCGCCGAGATTCCGGTCGGCGTCGAGCCGGAGGGCGAAGGGATCAGCCCCGACGGCAAGACGCTGGTGAACACGTCCGAGACCACCAACATGGCGACCTTCATCGACACGGCGAGCGCCAAGATCGTCGCCAACGTGCTCGTCGACTCGCGCCCGCGCATCGCGGTGTTCAACCACGACGGCTCGAAGCTGTGGGTCTCCTCCGAGGTCGGCGGCAAGGTCAACGTGATCGACGTGAAGACCCACCAGATCCTCAAGAAGATCAGCTTCGCCATCCCCGCGATCGACGCCGAGGCGATCCAGCCGGTCGGCATCCGCCTGACGCCCGACGGCAAGACCGCCTTCGTGGCGCTGGGCCCGGCCAACCGCGTCGCGGTGGTCGACCAGCAGAGCTACGAGGTCGAGAAGTACCTGCTCGTCGGCCAGCGCGTCTGGCAGATGGCCTTCACCCCGGACGGCAAGGACCTCTTGACGACGAACGGCATCAGCAACGACGTGTCGGTGATCGACGTCGCGGCGCTGCGCCCGATCCGCGCCGTGCCGGTCGGCGCATATCCCTGGGGCGTCGCGGTGTCGCCGAATTGAGCCTGGCGGAACCACGGGCGCGTTCCCTGGCCGGCACGGCGATGGGCAGCCCGGGTCCCGACGTCGCTCCGGCCCTCGACGTCGCGGACGTGTCGCACCGCTTCGGCGCGCGGCGCGCCCTCGACCACGTGTCCTTGCGCGTCGAGCGCGGCTCCTTCACCGCGCTGCTCGGCCCCAACGGCGCCGGCAAGACCACGCTGTTCGCGCTGGTCACCCGGCTCTACAACAACCGCGAGGGCCGCATCCGCGTGTTCGGCCGCGACCTGACGCGCGAGCCCTCGGCGGCGCTCGCCGAGATGGGCGTGGTGTTCCAGAAGCCGACGCTCGATTCCGACCTCACCGTGCGCCAAAACCTGGCGTATCACGCCTCGCTGCACGGCATGGCGGGACGCGCGGCGCGCGAGCGCGTCGAGACGCTGCTCAGCCGCGTCGGCCTCGCCGACCGTGCGAAGGACAAGGTGCGCACGCTGTCGGGCGGCCAGTCGCGGCGCATCGAGATCGCCCGCTCGCTGGTGCACGGACCGCGCCTCCTGCTGCTCGACGAGGCGACGGTGGGCCTCGACCTGGCGTCGCGTACCGACATCGTGCGCATCGTCCGCGAGCTGGTGCGCGAGGACGGGCTCTCCGTGCTCTGGGCAACGCACATCTTCGACGAGATCGAGCCGGGTGACTTCGTCCACGTGCTGCACGCCGGTCGGATCATCGCGCAGGGGCGCTCCGCGGACATCTCGGCGCGGGCCAACGGCGCCAACCTCGCCGACGCCTTCCGGGCGCTGACGCAGGATACAACCCGGGCGGAGATGGCGCGATGAGCGAGATGACGGCCGACACCGCGCCGCTCGCGCCGGCGCGCACCACCGACTTCGCCGGCTTCCTCACCTGTTTCGCCGGCATCACCAGGCGCGAACTGCTGAAGTTCGTGAACCAGAAGGAGCGGTTCCTGTCCGCCCTGGTGCGGCCGCTGATCTGGCTGTTCATCTTCGCCGCCGGGTTCCGCTCGACGCTGGGCGTCTCGATCATCCCGCCCTACCAGACCTACGTGCTTTACGAGGAGTACGTGGCGCCGGGCTTGGCGGTGATGATCCAGCTGTTCGCCGGCATGCAATCCTCGCTGTCGATGGTCTACGACCGCGAGGTCGGCTCGATGCGGGTGCTGCTGACGAGCCCCTTCCCGCGCTGGTCGCTCCTGCTCGCCAAGCTGCTGGCCGGCGTCATCGTCTCGGTGGTGCAGGTCTACGTGTTCTTCCTCATCGCCTCGTTCTGGGAGATCGACATCCCGCCGCTCGGGTTCGTGGCGGCGCTGCCGGCCTTCATCGTGTCGGGCATGATGCTCGGCTCGATCGGCCTGCTGATCTCGTCGCAGATCCGGCAGCTCGAGAACTTCGCCAGTGTGATGAACTTCGTGATCTTCCCGATGTTCTTCGCTTCCTCCGCACTCTACCCCCTTTGGAAGATGCGCGAGGCGTCCGAGACCTTGTATTGGATCTGCCTCCTCAACCCCTTCACCCATGCGGTGGAGCTGGTGCGTTTCGCCCTCTACCTGCAGTTCGAGCCGCTGTCCTGCGCGGTGGTGATCGG
>CALMRL010000253.1 GCA_937873345.1 uncultured Beijerinckiaceae bacterium
CCATTCCCTACGTCAAGGCGCCGAGCCAGCGCGCCTTGATCAGCAACGGTGCCGTCGAAGGCGGCTTGATCATCCCGATCTCCTACAAGCTGCCGTCAGATTTCATCCTGCTCTTCGATCCCGAATTCGACGCGTTGAAGAACATCTCAAACAACGGCCGGCATGCCAACTTCACCAATCTCGTCAATCTTTCGCATCCGGTTCCCGGCATCAAGGACCTGACCGCCTTCGCCGAGTTCTTCGCATCCGTGCCTGCCGAACGGAGCCTCCCCAACATCTACACGGCGGATTTCGCGCTGGCCTACGCCATCACCAAGAACCTCGAAATCGATCTCGGGACCAACATCGGCCTCAATCGCGCTGCTCCCAACCTGCAGATCTACTCCGGCGGGACGGTGCGATTCTAACGCAGGAAACGCCTGTCACGATGGTCCGCCCACCATGCGCCGCCATGTGTAGACGGCGAAGACGCCGGCGAGTGCTATGCCGAGGCCGAACCAGGTTAGGGCGTAGGACAGATGGTTGTTCGGCAGGGTCAGCTCCGCGCCACCGGGCCGTGGCAGGCCGCCGGGGCTGACCATCGCGGGATCGGCATCGATCGAGAAAGGCGCGGCATCGACGAGGTGGTGGTAGGCGGCGATGGCGGCGGGATCGCGGGTATAGAAGGTGCCGTCGCGGTCGGCGGGGGTGAAGGGGTTGCGCGGCTCGGGCGTGCGGATCAGCCCGGTGAGGTGGACGGGACCGGCGATCTCGCCGGCTGCCCGGCTCTCCGGCGGTTTGCGGTCGGCCGGCACCGCGCCGCGGTCGATCATCACCGTACCGCCGCCGGCGAGGCGGAGCGGCGTGATGACATGGAACACCGGGCCTTCTCCCGAGGCGCGCAGGATCAGCGTTTCGGCGGCATGGTCGAAGGTGCCGTCGACCGAGACGTGGCGGAACTCCTCGTCGGCCGGCTTCATCGCGGCCCATGCTGATGGCGGGGGCAGGGGTTGCGGCGCGGCCGAGGCCTGCGCCTCGACCCTGGCGATCAGCGCCTCCTTCCAGGCGAGGCGGTGCAGCTGCCAGATTCCGAGCGAGACCAGCGCCGCTTCCAGCAGCAGCGTCGCCAGCGCGGGGGCGACGAGACGGCGGGCGTCACCCACCGTGAGGGCGTTCATGGTTCCAGCCGGCCCTGCTCGGCCTTGTTGGCGAATTGCAGCGCGGTGAGCAGACCCTTCAGCGGACGGATCAGCGCGACGATCGCGAGGGCGCCGACGACGAAGAGAACGACGTAGGCCCATATCGGCGGCTCATAGGCGACCTGCATCCAGGTGCCGGCGGCGAGAAGTAGGAGACTGCCGAGGAAGGAGGCGAAGAAGGCCGGGCCGTCGCCGGTGTCGGCGCGGGTGAGGTCGAGGCCGCAAGCTGGGCAGTTGGGCCTGAGCGCGAGGAAGCCATCGAACATCGAAGCTCCGCCGCAGGCGGGGCAGCGTCCTGCCAGGCCGGCGAGGATGGGTGAGGGTCGGGAGCGGTCGGGAGCGGCTTGCGGCATGAAGCCTTGGACCTCCGTTGCGAGGAGCAGCGCAGCGGCAAAGCGTGAGGGCGCCGTCGAAGGCGCCGCGTAGCACCGCCCGTCAGTCCCCGCTGTGGAGCCGGTGCTTAGGGCTTAACCACCTCGGTCGCTGTGCCCCAGGAGCCCCAGACGTAGATGCAGGCGAAGAGGAACAGCCAGACGACATCGACGAAATGCCAGTACCACGCGGCGAACTCGAAGCCGAGGTGCTGCTTGGTGTTGAATTGACCGACGAGCACGCGGACCAGGCACACCATCAGGAACAGCGAGCCGATGATGACGTGGAAGCCGTGGAAGCCGGTCGGCATGAAGAAGTTGGAGCCCATCGTCGAAGCGAAGGGGAAGGTGACGTGCGCGTACTCGTAAGCCTGCACGCAGGTGAAGACGACGCCGAGGACGATGGTGAGGATGAGGCCCTTGGAGATGGCCGAGCGATCGGAATGCAGCAGCGCATGATGCGCCCAAGTCACCGTGGTGCCGGACGTCAGCAGCAGCAGGGTGTTGAACAGCGGGAAGTTCCAGGGGTCGAGCGCCTCGATGCCCTTGGGCGGCCATTGTCCGCCGACCGCCTGCGTCCGGGCGTACTCGATCGCATCGTGCGGGAAGAGGGCGATGTCGAAGTAGGCCCAGAACCAGGCGACAAAGAACATCACCTCGGAGGCGATGAAAAGGATCATGCCGTAGCGGTGGCTGATCTGCACGACGCGGGTGTGATCGCCCTGCTCGGCTTCGCGGACGACGTCGGTCCACCAGACGATCATGGTGAAGAGCACGCCGAGGAGGCCTGCGCCGAAGACGTAGGGACCGACCGGCGACAGGGCCTTCATCCACATGATGCCGCCGATGGCCATCACGAAGGCGCTCAGCGAGCCGACAAGCGGCCAGGGACTGAGCGGGACGATGTGATAGTCGTGATTGGGTTTCGCGTGCCCGCCGGCCATCGTCCGCTCCCTTCCCGCCGGGCATTCCCGGTCGGACTCTGTAGTCGCGTTATGCCCGGCGTGTTCGCCGGGTCAAGTCGGTCGATCGCCGCCTGCTCTCACAACCTGCGGCCGGATGAGACGCCGACGGCGCTCGCCGCTTTCTGCGCGTCGGCCTGCTGGTAGAAGGTGTAGGACAGCACGACCTCGGCGACCCCATCCATCGTCTCATCCTTCTCCAGGGCGGGATCGAGGAAGAAGACGACCGGCATTTCCAGCGTCTCGTGCGGCTTCAGCGTCTGGTCGGAGAAGCAGAAACAGGCGATCTTGTCGAAGTAGGCGCCGACCGAGGCCGGACCGACGTTGTAGATGGCGCGCGCTGTGATCGCCCGATCGCTGTTGTTCGTCACCTTGTAGAAGGCGGTCGCGGTCTGCCCGGTGCGGACGTCGAGGAAGGGCGTCTCGGGTTCGAAGGACCAGGGTAGCGCGCCGCCGATGTTGGCGTCGAAGCGCACGTGCATCATCCTCGTGCCCTTGAGCAGCGACCCGCCGGCGGCGATGCGCGGTGTGCCCTCGTAGCCGGTAAGCTGACAGAAGGCGCGGTACAGCGGCAGCGAGACGGCGACCAGCGCGAGCATGCCGACGACGACGCTGGTGGCGGCGATGGGTGCGATATGGCGACGGGACAGGCGCATCACGCTCCTCAGGTTGGGCCTTTCAGCACGCCCGGGCCGAGCTTGGCGATGGTGACGACGTAGAACAGCAGCACGAAGAAGGCGACCGCCAGCCCGATTGCGACGTTGCGGTTGCGGCGGCTGCGCGCCTGCTGCGGCGTCAACACGATGCCATTGGACCCGACGCCGCCACCGGGCGGACGATCCTCGGCGGGCCGCGCGTGATCGGTCACGTCAGCGATGGGATCACCCCCGCAATCATCAACGCCCGCTCGCCGATGATCTCGGCGAAGAGCAGGAAGAGGTAGAGGATGGAGAAGGAGAACAACGCCATCGCCGCATGGTCGCCGGCCTCGCCGGTACGGACGCGATAGCAGCGCCACGCGAGCCAAAGCATCGCCGCGCCGGACACCACGGAGAGCACGCCGTAGGGGAGCGTGGCGAAGCCGAGCAGCCAGGGCAGCACGCCGACGGGAGCGAGCAGAAGGGTATAGGCAAGGATGTCGCGCCGGGTGCGGTCGGCGCCAGCGACGTTGGGCAGCATCGGCACGCCCGCCTTGGCAAACTCCTCGGACTTCACCAGCGCCAGCGCCCAGAAGTGCGGCGGCGTCCAAATGAAGATGATAGCGAAGAGCACCACGCTCGACCAGGACACGGTGCCCGTGACGGCGGCATAGGCGACCATCGGCGGGAAGGCGCCGGCGGCGCCGCCGATCACGATGTTCTGCGGCGTCAAGCGCTTCAGCCACATCGAGTAGACTGCGACGTAGAAGACGATGGTGAAGGCGAGCAGGCCGGCGGCGAGCCAGTTGGCGACGATGCCGAGCGTGAAGACCGACAGCGCGGAGAGAATGAGGCCGAAGGCCAGCGCCTCCGGCCGCGTGATCCGCCCCATGGGGATCGGACGCTTGGCTGTCCGCTTCATCAGCGCGTCGATGTCGGCGTCGTACCACATGTTCAAGGCGCCGCTGGCGCCGGCGCCGACGGTGATGGCGAGGAGCGAGGCGGCGGCCAGCACCGGATTCAGGCCGTGCGGCGCGATCAGCATGCCGGCGATCGCGGTGTATACAACGAGCGACATCACCCGTGGCTTGAGCAGAGCGAGATAATCGCCGGGATCGGCGTCTGAGACGAAGGTCGGCGAGGTGTCGCTGATGAAGCTCATGACCGCCCTGCTTGCGCCATGCGACGGAGCCGGCGTCAGGCCGCCTGTATAGCGACGGCGGCGGCTCCGGTCATCCGGCAAATCACGGCATCTTCGCCGCGGGGGTGTGGAAACGAGATCGGGCCGCTCGCGCGGCCCGGTCGTTCATGTCGGGTGGGACGGCTGCTCAGTGGCCGCTGGATCAGTGATTCAAGCCGGTGATCCGCGGCAGCGTCTCGAACTGGTGATACGGCGGCGGCGAGGAAAGCGTCCATTCCAACGTGGTGGCGCCAGGACCCCAGGGATTGTCGCCGGCCAGCACCTTCTTCTGGAAGGCCTCGAAGATGATGTAGAGGAAGAGCACCACGCTCGCAAATGACAGGTAGGCGCCGTAGGACGAGATCGCGTTCCACAGGTGGAAAGCGTCGGGATAGTCGATGTAGCGGCGCGGCATGCCGGCAAGTCCGAGGAAATGCTGCGGAAAGAAGGTGATGTTCACGCCGACGAACATCAGCCAGAAGTGCCACTTGCCGAGCGTCTCGTTGTACATGTAGCCCGACATCTTCGGGAACCAATAGTAGAAGCCGGCGAAGAGCGCGAAGACCGCGCCGAGCGACAGCACGTAGTGGAAGTGCGCGACAACGTAGTAGGTGTCGTGGAGGTAGCGGTCGATGCCGGCGTTGGCGAGCACGACGCCGGTGACCCCGCCGACGGTGAACAGGAAGATGAAGCCGACCGCCCAGAGCATCGGCGTGCGGAACGAGATCGAGCCGCCCCACATCGTCGCGATCCAGGAGAAAATCTTCACGCCGGTCGGCACGGCGATCACCATCGTCGCGAAGACGAAGTAGCGCTGCGTCGAGAGGGAGAGGCCGACCGTGTACATGTGGTGCGCCCACACCACGAAGCCGACGACGCCGATCGCGACCATGGCGTAAGCCATGCCGAGGTAGCCGAACACCGGTTTGCGCGAGAAGGTCGAGATGATGTGGCTGACGATGCCGAAGCCCGGCAGGATCAGGATGTACACCTCGGGGTGACCGAAGAACCAGAACAGGTGCAGGAACAGAAGCGGATCGCCGCCCTGCGCAGGATCAAAGAAGGTGGTGCCGAAGTTGCGATCCGTCAGCAGCATGGTGATCGCACCGGCGAGGACCGGCAGCGACAGCACCAGCAGGAAGGCGGTGACCAGCACAGACCAGGCGAACAGCGGCATCTTGTGCAGCGTCATGCCGGGCGCGCGCATGTTGAAGATAGTGGTGATGAAGTTGATCGCCCCTAAGATCGACGACGCGCCAGCGAGGTGAAGCGCCAGGATCACGAAGTCCATTGCCGGGCCGGGATGGCCGACGTTGCCTGACAGGGGAGGGTACATCACCCAGCCGCCGCCGAAACCCTTCATTCCCGGCGCGCCCTCGACCCAGGCCGAGATGCAGAGCAGAGCGAACGAGGATGGAAGCAACCAGAACGAGATGTTGTTCATCCGCGGGAAGGCCATGTCCGGCGCGCCGATCATGATCGGGACGAACCAGTTGCCGAAGCCGCCGATGAGCGCCGGCATCACCATGAAGAAGATCATGATGAGCCCGTGCGAGGTGACGATGACGTTATAGAGATTCTTCGCCGCCTCCTCCGCCATCTCGGCGGGATAGCCCTGCATGACGGCAAGATGGTTCATCACCTGGATGCCTGGGTCCTGCAGCTCCATGCGCATCAGCACGGAGAACAGGCCCCCGATGATACCCGCCGTGATGGCGAAGATCAGGTAGAGCGTCCCAATATCCTTGTGGTTGGTCGAGAAAACCCAGCGGCGCCAGCCGCGCGGGGCTCCGTGGTCGTCGTGGGCGTCAGCGACTGCGGTTGCCATGGGCTATGGTCCTGTCGGTGTCTTCTTACTGCGCGCCGGCGAGGCGCACGGGGGCGGGGGTGATCTCGGCCGAGCGGATCGACGTGGGAGCTGAGGCGTCGGCGGCACGCGACGGCGAAGGCGCCGAAGCGAATTGCTTCTTCGCGCTCTGCAGCCAAGCTTCATAGGCCTTCTCGCCGACGACCCGGATGGCGATCGGCATGAAGGCGTGGTCCTTTCCGCAGATGTTCGAGCACTCGCCGTAATACACGCCTTCCTTTTCGGCCTTGAACCAGCTTTCGTTCATCCGGCCGGGGACGGCGTCGATGCGCACGCCGAAAGCGGGGATCATGAACTCGTGGATCACGTCGGCGCCGGTGACGAGCAGATGCACCGTCTTGCCGACCGGCACGACCGCCTCGTTGTCGACGGCGAGGTTGCGCAGCATGCCTGGCTTCAGATCGTCGCCCTTGAGGATGTAAGAATCGAAGGCGAAGCCGCCGTTCTGATCCTTGGGGTACTCGTAAGACCAGAACCACTGCTTGCCCGTCACCTTCATCGTCATGTCGGACTTGGGCACGACGAGTTCATCGGTGAGGAGCTTCATCGAGGGGATCGCGATGATGAAGAGCAGGAGGACCGGCGTCACCGTCCAGGCGATCTCGAGGGCGGTGTGATGCGTCGTCTTCGACGGCACCGGATTCGCCTTCTCATTGTAGCGTACGATTACCACGGCAAGCAGCACGGCGACGAAGACCGAGATGCCGATGATGATCGGCAGCAAGATGCCGTTGTGGAAGACATGCATCTGGTGCGCGATGGGCGTCACGGCGGGCTGCATGCCGATCTGACCGGGCAGCGGCTGGCCGACCACCGGCTCGTCGGCAGCGGCGGCCAGGGAAATGGGACTGAGAAGAAAGGCGAGGCTCATCGCCCAGCGTAGGGCGGCCCCGATCGACTGCTTCATATTCCACCCATCCTGTCGGATCGTTCTCACCGGCGCAGGTCCACCGCGTTCAAGGGTGGCGCGGCGCGCGGCGGCGATCCATCCGGCACGGTCCGGGTCAAACCATAAACGCTTCCCGAGCGCAATCCAGCGGCGGCGCGCCGTTCGCGGCATAAAAGCGCTGGATCATGCCGTCTCCGTCTCCTTTTCGCCTTGAGGGACGCGCTTAAGCTTCGCGCGGTGGCGGGACATGTGAGACGTTGATGTCGTTGGTTGGTCGCGCGCGAGCGGGCGCAAGCGCTTGGGGAGGCACCGGCTGGCGCCCAGCTAATCGTGCGCGCGCCGTCACCTCACTTCTGGCGATGCTCGCGCCGGTCCTGCTGCAGCCTGCCGCCGCCCAGGGCACGGTCAAGGCGAAGCACGGCGACTGGCAGGTCCGCTGCGAGACGCCGCCCGGCGCGCAAAAGGAGATGTGCGCGCTCATTCAGAGCATCGTTGCCGACGATCGTCCAAACATCGGGCTGGTGGTGATCGTGCTGAAGACCGCAGACGGCAAGAACAGGCTGTTGCGCGTCATCGCACCCCTCGGCGTGCTGCTGCCGTCGGGCCTCGGCTTGAAGGTCGATGCGGTCGACATCGGCCATGCCGGCTTCGTGCGCTGCCAGCCCTCGGGCTGCATCGCCGAGGTGGTGATGGACGACAAATTGCTGGACCAGTTCAGGACCGGCAAGACCGCCGTGTTCATCATCTCGCAAACGCCGGAGGAAGGCGTCGGCATCCCGCTCGCCCTCGCGGGCTTCAAGGAGGCGTTCGATGATCTACCGTGATGTTCCCCGGCGCTCGCCGGAGAAAGCCGAGGCCCGGCGCCGAGCGTTGGCGCTCGCAACAGTGGCGGCACTCGGGCTCGCGACGTTCGCCTCCGCGGCGGCGCTCGCCGCAGACGGCGACGATGAGGGCCCGCTCGAAGGCGATTGGTCATCCAAACTGTCGGACCGGATCAAGGAGACGGTCGGAGGGGCGACCAGCCGCATCGGTCTCGGCAAGCCGCAGGGACCGCCGCCGGCTGAATCACCCTCGGGTTGCCCGACGATCGCCCTGCTACCCGGCACCGAGGCGCAACGCGTGATGGCGACGGGCGCGAGCGATAACCAGGGCGTCCGCTACCAGTATTCGCTCGCGACCGTCGGCCGCGAGTGCACGCAGGCAGCGGGGCGCATCACCATCAAGGTCGGCGCGGAGGGCAGGGTGCTGCTCGGCCCCGCCGGCCAGCCCGGCCGCTTCGACGTGCCGATCCGCGTCGCGGTGTTCGACGACCTCGGCGGGAAGGTGGTGGAGAGTCGCCTGTTCAAGGTCGCGGCGATGGTGCCGGCGGGCCAGTCCAGCGCGCCCTTCACCTTCGTCTCCGAGGCGATCTCGCTGAACCTGTCGGGCGCGAGCAAGAACTACAGCATCAAGGTCGGCCTCGACGCTGCCGGAAAGGGCGGCGCCGAGCCTGCCAAGGCGAAGCATGCGAAGCGTCGCGCGTCGCAGGCGCCGGAAGAGAGCGCGAGCCGATAGAGGCTCCGTCTCCACCCTCTCGATCCCCACCGTCGCCATGGTCAGGCGCCATGGGCCGGTGTGATGCGCGCGGCGTGACCGGCGTCAGTGTGAAATGCGACGCAGGTCGGCGATGCCGTCGTCCATCAGCCTGTCCGCGAGGCCGCCGCGGGCGGCACCGTCCTGGAGCACGATGCGAGCGGTCGCGATCGCCACGTCGGCCGCGGCGGAGCGCACCTGCTGCATCGCCTGCGCCTCGGCATTGGCGATCTTCGCCTCGGCCTGCGCCGTGCGACGCTTGACGAAATCGGCCATCCGCTCGCCGGCCTGGTCGGCGATCAATCTGGCCTCGGCCCGAGCCTGCTCGACGATGTCGGTGGCCTCTTTCTCGGCCCGAGCACGCTTGCCTTCGAAGGAGGCCAGGAGGTCGGCCGCCTCCTTGCGCAGGCGCTCGGCCTCATCGAGCTCGGCGCGGATGCGCCGCCCGCGGGCATCGAGCACCGTCGTCAACCGCGAGTGGGCGCCGTAATACACCGCCAAGCCGAGAAAACAGACGAAGCCGACGGCGACACAAGCTTCCGCATCCATGCACTGATCCTTTCGGGAACTATTGACGATGCACCGGCTGAACCGGGACGGGAGCATGGATCAAGCGGAGCGGCCCTGCGCCTCGACGAGCGCCCTGGCGAGTACCTGCTGGTCGGCGGGCTGGCCGGTGAAGTGCTGCACGATGGCGCTGGCCGTCTCGGTGGCGATCTGGCCGACGTTGCTCATCGCCGCAGAGCGGGTCTCGGCGATCGAACGCTCGGAGGCGGTGAGCTTCTCGCTGAGGTCCAGCTCCAAGGCCTTCCGCTTGTTGTCCTGCTCGACCTTCACCTTGTCGCGCGTTTCGGCGGCAAGCTGCTGCCCGCGATCACGGGCTTCCTTCAGCGTCTTGTCGTAGGCGGCGGACGCGGCACGCGCCTCGTCGCGCAGCCGGTTAGCGGCCGCGATGTCGTCGTGGATCGTGCGCGAGCGCGTCTTCAGGATCGAGTTCACGCGCGGCAGGGCGTACCGCGACATCATCAGGTAGATCAGGCCGAAGGAGACGATCAGCCAAAGAATGGTAGAGGGATAGGTATGCGGATCGAAGGGTGGGAAGGCGTTTGGCGCCTGCTCGGTGCCTGCGGTATGCTGCGCTCCGCCCGCGGGCTGCTGTTCCGACGCCATGGTTGAAGATCCGAAGAGGGCGAATGCGTGAGAAAAAAGCCGGCGTCACCCGTTTCCTGCGGGGCCGCCGGCGTTTTTCTCACGCGTTCGCCCTCTTCGGGTGGTCAACCATGGCGTCGGAACAGCAGCCCGCGGGCGCCGCACCGATGAAGGCGCGACCGAATTGCGCATCGGAGGCAGACGGGTTGCGCAGGGCACCCGAGAGGAAGGGGCCGAAAATCTGGCCGACGCCGATGGCGGCGGCGCCCATGCCGATCGCGGCGAGGCCGGCGCCGATGTACTTGGCTGCTTCGGGATTCATAGGGACGAACTCCAGGGGTCTTTGAAACGGGCCCTGATCTGTTGTTGGATGTTTATTCAGTGGCCCGGATGGATTGCGTCGTTGAGATAGACGCAAGTCAGGATCGCGAAGACGTAGGCCTGCAGGAAGGCCACCAGCAGCTCAAAGGCGCTTAGGATGATCGTCATCACGAAAGGCAGGGGTGCCAGCACCGCAAAGATGCCGGCGGCGGCGAGGCCGGCGACGAAGGCGCCGAACACTTGTAGCGTAATGTGCCCCGCCAACATGTTGGCGAAGAGACGGACGCTGAGGCTGATCGGCCGCGACAGGAACGAGATGATCTCGATGAGAGAGATCACCGGTCGCAGGGCGATGTTGACCGAGGACGGCCAGAACAGCCGGAACCAGCTCAGGCCGTGCCGGCGGATGCCGTAGACCACCACCAGGCCGTTCACCAGGATGGCGAGGCAGGCGGTGACGACGATCTGCGCGGTGATCGCGAAGGTGTAGGGGATCAGCCCCAGGATGTTGGAAAACAGCACGAACATGAAGATCGCGAAGACGAAGGGGAAGAAGCGCATCGCCTCGCGCCCGGCCGTCTGCCGCACCATGTTGGCCGTGAACTCGTATGTCATCTCCGCCGCCGACTGCAGGCGGCCCGGCACCAGCGCGTGGTTCGCCGTCCCGAGCAGCATCAGCCCCGCCGACAGCAGGAAGACGACCGTCATGAACAGGGCGGAGTTTGTGTAGGACAGGTTGAGGTTGCCGAAATGGATCGGCACGATGTCCCGCACCTCGAATTGCGAGATCGGGTTGATCCCTTCTCCTGCCGCCACGCTCCCCATCCTCCTCTCGGCGACGCCCGTCAGGCGCCGGTTCTATCTCGGCCGTGCTATGCCGCCTGCCTCAAGCCGATCGCGAACCGGTCGGCTTCGTCGCGATCTTGTACACGTTCCAAAATCCCGCCGCTGTGCCGAGCCCGAGAAACAGGATCAGCAGCAGCGGCGACGTGCGGAGCCAGCGGTCCAACGCCCAACCGATCAAGGCTCCGACGGCGATGCCTGCCACGAATTCGGTCAGCACACGAAAGCCGAGTCCGATCGCCGAGGCCAGCGTGCTGTCCTCGCCGGTGGATGTCACATCCGGTTGATCCGGACTCGACTTGCCGGCATCAAGGGAGCGCGACAGGGATGCAAGCCGCGCGTGCAGCGCGTCGTCGTCGCGTTCCCCGTCCGGACCGCCTGCCAAGTCCCCTCCCGTACATGAGCACCCAGCCCTCGTGTAGCCGGGGTCGTGACCTGCGGCGGCTTGTAGCCGCGCCCACGCGGTGAGTCAAGAAAACGCCGCACCCGTGTGCAAGCCAAATTATCAAGCGAAGACAGGGTCTTGCTTAGCTCAGTCCGGGTTAACCCGCGATGGGCGTGGATTCTCTCCCGCCGCTGGCCGGTCCCGTCAGCTCTTCTTGGCGGTGAACGGATCGAGCAGCTTGGCGAGGTTCGCCGGATCGAGTTCGCCCGACACCTTCTGGCCATTGACGTAGAAGGTCGGGGTGGCGCTCACTCCGAACTTCTGGGCGCCGCGATCGCGCACCTCATTGACCTGATCGTAGAGTTTCTGGTCCTTCAGGCAGCCCTCGAACTGGTCCTTCGTCATGCCGGTCTGCTTGAGGATGCCTTCCAAAGCTTCCAGCGGCTTGTCGACGAAGGCCCAATTCTTCTGCTGGTCGAACAGGAGGTCGACCACCGCCGTGCGCTTGTCCGCACCCTCGCAGCGCGCCAGCATAAAGCCGGCGGTCGCCAGAGGATCGAGCGGGAACTCGCGCAGGATGAAGCGCACCTTGCCGGTGTCGACGTAGTTCTTGATCAGCGTGGGATAGGTCGTCTCGTGGAAGTGCGCGCAATGCGTGCAGGTCATCGAGGCGTACTCGATCATCGTCACCGGCGCATCGGCCTTGCCCTGCACGACATCGGGCAGCGCCTCGGACGCCATCAGCTCATCTTGTGGCACCTTGCTGGTCGCATTGGCATCAGGCGCTGCCGCGACAGGGCCGCAGCCGATTGCCAGCAGGGCGAAGGCCGCGACGGCGAGGCTGCGCCAAGGAGTGCGGAGGAGTGCGGTTGCGGGCATGCTTCTCTTCTCAGGCGGGCGAGACTGGCGGACAGCATATCGCGTTCGACCGGCCCGGCCAACGCCCTCCATCGAGCGGGTCAGCGCCGCCGCGACAGGACGTGACCGCCGAGCCTCTCCAGGGCGGCGCGCAGCGCATCGTCCGCGATGCCTGCCGCCTCGGCCCGCGCCGCCTCGATGGCGCCTTGGGTGGGGGCGGGCGTCGCGACGGCTTCGCTCTCCACGCGCTCGATCGGCCCCTGGCGAAGGGCGAGACGACCGACGCATCGCCAGCCGAGATGCGCGTTGACCCGCGACACGACCTGATCGGCGAGGTGCTGAAGATCGAGGGCGAAGGCGCCTTCCACGCGGACCAGCAGCGTCGCGCTGCCGGGTGCCGCGCCGCCGCCGGCCGGGCGTGACGGCCATTGCAGCTTGATCGGCCGCGAGTTGGCGGCGAGGCGCTCACCCACGATATCGTCCCAGTTGAGGATGAGGTCGGCCTCGGAGAAGCCTTGGCGCGCGAGCACGGGATCCATCGCCTTACCGACGAGGTCCGCGAGCGGCCGCGACCAAGACTTGCGCTTGGGCTGGTTGCCGGGCGGCGCGGGACCGCGACGAGAGGGGGGCTGGCGGGACATGGGCAAGGTTAGCGCGGATCGCGGCGCGGCGGAACGGCTGCTCGCCTGGTACGACGCGCATCGCCGCCGGCT
>CALMRL010000254.1 GCA_937873345.1 uncultured Beijerinckiaceae bacterium
GCTCGCCGGCCTGCCGGTGCCGGCGGGCTCCCCGCTCGCCGCGATCGCCGACAGCCCGGCCGGGCGCCAGCACGCCGCGCCCTTCGACGCCGCCTTCGCCCGCGTCGACCGCACCCAGATCGACAAGGTCAAGGTGTGGGCGAAGGCGAACCTGCCGGAGCACCGCTCCACGCTGTTCTACTTCTTCTCGGGGCCGGACTTCCTCTACGCCAACGCCTTCTTCCCCGATGCCGATACGACCATCATGGCCGGGCTCGAACTGACCGGGCCGATCCCCGACCTCGCCAAGGTGCCGAAGGGCTCGCTGGGCAAGGCGTTCCACACGCTGGAAGGCTCGCTGCGCTCGATCCTCGGCCTGTCGTTCTTTCAGACCAAGTTCATGCCGGGCGAGTTCGCCGCCGATCGCGCGGTGAGCGGCACCATCCCGATCCTGTACATCTTCCTCGCCCGCTCCGGGATGGAGGTGCAGGACGCGACGCTGGTCCACCTCGATGCCAAGGGCCAGGTCTCGACCGATATGTCGACCTACCGCGCCCCGGAGGCGCGAGGCGTGAAAATCGTCTACACGGCGCCGGGAGGGGCCGGAAAGACGCTGTACTACTTCAGCGGCAACGTCGCCGCCGGCAACTTCAAGGCGTCGGGCCTGGAAGCGTTCTGCGACACCTTCGGCGAGGGCGACGCGCTGCTGAAGAGCGCATCCTACCTCCTGCAGGGCTACGAATTCGCCGACATCCGCAACTTCATCCTGCATCACGCCGACGAGGTCCTGGAGGATGACACCGGCATCCCCGTCTATCGCTTCGACAAGTCATGGATGCTGAAGCCGTTCGGGCACTACGTCGGGCCGATCGGCCTGTTCAAGCGCGCCTACCAGCCGCAGCTCGCCGAGCTGTATCGCAAGGGCGACGTCGACCCGCTCGGCTTCTCGATCTCGTACCGCTACAACCCGTCGGAATCGACGCTGCTGCTCGCCACCAAGCGCGGCGGGCAGGGGCTGAAGCCCGCGCCCACCGCAATGCCGGCCGCTGCGACATCCCCCGCGGCACCGGCTCCGGCCACGCCGGCTGGCGCCGATGCCGTGAAATCCGATCCGGCCAAGACTGACCCGAAGACTGATCCGACGAAGACCGGAGCGCCGCAGCCTGCGACGACGGTGCCGCCGGCGGAGATGGGCAAGCCGAAGACCGACGCTTCGCCTCGCTGAGGCGTGAAGCGCCGGGCCGGAACCGCGTCGGCGGTACTTGGACGATCCAATGCAGCGCGAGAGGCGACGGCGGGCAGGAGCGTTCCGTGCGATGGGCTGGCTCAGCGCGCCGGGCACACCTCGACGAGATTGTCGCTGTAGGTCGGGCAATGCCCTATGCCGCCGAAGCGCGACGAGGACACCACGTCCACCGCGCCGTCGCGGTTGAGCGAGTGCCAGTAGCCGAGTGCGGCCACCGTCGCGCCGGGACGCAGCGCGTGGTGGCGACCTCGTGTGCCAGCAGCCGAATGTCGGCAGCGGGGACGGCGGAGGAAGCGGGTCAGGCCAGCCGCCGCAACAGGTGGGTGGCGAAGCCGCGCGGGTCGAGCTGGTCCTCGGTTCCACCGATCGCGGCCTGACGGCTGGCGCAGCGCCAGTCGTAGATCGAGTCGTGGCCTGCCGCGGCGAGCGGCACGGCGCCGCCGCCGGGATTACGGCGTCGTCGCCGGGCATGGGCCCGGTCGAGCTAGATCAGGCGCCGCCGGACGGCTGGGTACCCACGCGCACCGGTCAGCCCGAACGGCGACCGGATGCCCGTGGCGCCCGCGGGCTGCGCGCGACGACGACCTCGAACGACCGTGTCGCGGCGCCGCGCACCGGGGCTTTCTCTCGGGCCGCGGCGTCGCCGGACCTCGTGCGTCTCGGCTTGTCGCGTCCCGCGTCGCGCTTCTGTTCGCGCGTCCTGTCCTGTTCTTGCGCGTCGCCGCGAGGCGGGCCTTTGGCATCGGCGCGCCCGGCCCTGCTGGCATGCCGCTCGCTGCGGGCTCGCTCCCGTTCGAGGTGGGCGTCGAGGCGGCTTCGCTCCGCGTCGGACAGCGCAGCCGTCTTGGAGTGGTCGTCCCAAGGCACCATGGTGGAGGCACCATCGCCCAGCACCGCGACCAGTCGCTCGGGAAGGCGCCCGAGGGTTGCGAGCCCCTCTGCCGACAGCTCGTAGACGCCGCCGTTCACCGGCTCGACCGCCCGCTCGACGCCGCAGTCCCGCGCCAGGGCGGCATGGGCCGCGAGATGCGCCGGGCTGCCGTGGACGGGCAGGGCGATGCGCGGGCTCACCGCGGCGTACATCACGCGAAGGTCGTCGCGCACGGGGTGGCCGGTGACGTGCACCGTGTCCTCGCCATCCTGGCCGAAGCGGTCCTGCGCCGTGACGATGCGGGCGCCCGATGCGCGCAGCCTGTCGGTGACGGCAAGGATGTAGTCCTCGTTGCCGGGGATGGCGCGCGCCGACATCACCACCGTATCGCCGGGCCGCACCTTCGGCAGGCGCCGGTCGGTGCCCTTGGCGAGCTTCATCAGCGAAGCGTTCTCCTCGCCCTGCGTGCCGGTGCACATCAGCGCGCAACCGTTGCGCTGCGTGGTGCCGAGCTTCGAGGGATCGTCGAGGAAGCGGGGCACGCCCTTCATCAGCCCGAGGTGCTCGGCCGCCTCCGCCGCGTCGCGCAGGGCTCGGCCGGCCAGCGCCACCTTGCGGCGCGTCGCCTTCGCGGCCTGCGCCACCGAAGCCATGCGCGCGACGTTGGAGCCGAAGGAGCAGACGTAGACGATGCCCGGCGTCTCGCGCATCACCGTCTCCAGCGCGCGGCGCACCGAAGCCTCGGATGTGGGCGGCGCCTCGCGTTCGGCGTTGGTCGAGTCGCATAGCATCAGATCGACGCCGGCGCGCCCGAGCTGGGTGAAGGCGCCGAGGTCGGTGCGCGAGCCGATGCCGGGGCTCTCGTCGATCTTCCAGTCGTTGGTCTGCAGGATGCGCCGGCCCTGCGCCTCGAAGCCGAAGGCGACGCAGTCCGGCGTGGAATGGGCGACGCGGATGGTGCGGATGCGGAACGGCCCCACTTTCAGCGTGCTGCCCGGCTGGAACGTGTCGACCTTGACCTGGCCGCGCACGCCCTTGTCCTGCAACTTCGCCGTCAGCATCCGCGCGGCGAAGGGCGGGGCGAGGATCGGGCATTTGAGGAAGCGCGGCCATAGCCGCGTGATCGCCCCGACGTGGTCCTCGTGGTAGTGCGAGACCACCAGCCCCTTCAGCTTGCCGCCCAGCGCGGAGAGGACGCTTGGCTCCGGCATGATCGCCTCGACGCCTGCCACGTCGCGCGGCGCGAAGGTGGTGCCGGCGTCCACCAGCACCCAGCCGGTCTCACCGCCGGGCCCCTTGGCGCCGTAGAGGGTGAGGTTCATGCCGATGGCGGCGACGCCGCCGAGCGTGCACACCACGATGGTGCCGGCCCCGGGATCGGGAAGGCGCTTGAGCGCCGCCATCGCGGCGCCATCGGCCGCGGTGTCGTCGTGTCTATCGTTCAACGAGTGTCCTTACGACCTTGTCTCATCCTGATGTAAGCGGCGCGACGCTTTACGCCACCTTAACGCTTCTTCGACCACGGATCGCCTAATGCGCAAGGCTTCGCCGCAGCCGGGCGATGGCGCCGGGCAAGGCGCGCACCCTGAGGATGCGTCCGTCTTCGTCGTGATCCTCCGACAGCACCCGGGCGCTGTCGTACACCTCGCCGATCAGCCGCTGCTTGGCATAGGGCAGAACCAGCGTGTCCTCCACCATCGCCGCCTCGAAGAAGGCGACGATCTGATCGTGCAGCGCCGCCACGTCGCCGGGCGCGTGGGCCGAGAGCATGATCGCGCCGGGGTGCTTGGCGGCGAGCGCCGCGCGTCCCGCCTCGTCGATCCGATCCATCTTGTTCAGCACGAGACGCGAGGGCACGGCGTCGGCGCCGATCTCGCGCAGCACGGCGCGGCTCACCTCCAGCTGCGCCTCGTGCGTCGGATCGGAGGCATCGACGACGTAGAGCAGCAGCGACGCCTCCAGCGCCTCGGCCAGCGTCGAGTGGAACGAGGCCACGAGATCGTGCGGCAGCTGCTTGATGAAGCCGACCGTGTCGGAGACCAGCACGCGAGGGCGCGTCTCGGGTTGCAGGATGCGCACCGTCGTGTCGAGGGTGGCGAACAACTTGTCCTCGACCAGCACCTCGCTGCCTGTCAGCGCCCGCATCAGCGAGGACTTGCCGGCGTTGGTGTAGCCGACCAGCGCGACGCGCAGCTGGTCGCGGCGGGCCTGGCGGCGCTGGTCGCCGTCGCGTTGCAACGCGTCGAGCTGCTCCTTCAGCTCGGCGAGGCGGTCGCGCACTTTGCGGCGGTCGAGGTCGAGCGCGCTCTCGCCGGCGCCGCGCCCGCCCTGGCGCTCGCCGCCGGAGACGGACTCGCGCAACCGCGGCGCCACGTATTTCAAGCGCGCCATCTCGACCTGCAGCCGCGCCTCGCGGGTGTTGGCGTGGCGATGGAAAATTTCGACGATGACGCCAGTGCGGTCGAGCACCTCCGCTCCCGTCGCG
>CALMRL010000255.1 GCA_937873345.1 uncultured Beijerinckiaceae bacterium
GGCGAGACTCGAATGTCGGCACGGGCAGCTATGTCCATCAGTCTTTTTAAGATGGTCTATTTAAGAAATAGCCCGAGTCCGCGAGGATGCGCTGGGGTTGACGGCCTGGGTGGTTTCGATTCGACTGCCGATCGATGATCAAGCGCAGCTTTCTCAGCAAGGACGACCGGGCTCGGCTGACGAGCATCGCGCGGGACGGCCTCGAGGAACACCGCGTGGCGCGCCGGGCCAACGCCATCCTGCTGCTGGATCGCGGCTGGGGCTGTGAGAAGGTTTCGGACGCCCTGCTGCTCGACGACGACACCATCCGCAGCTGGTTCAAGATGTATCGCGAGGGCGGTGTCGATGCGCTCGAAACCTTTGATTTCGCGGGCGGCCATCGCGCCCTGAACGCCGAGCAACTCGCATCGCTGAAGGCCTGGGCGACCGCGACCTTGCCGGCCTCGACCCATGTCGTGGGACATCACATCGAGACGACCTTTGGCGTGTCCTACACGCGTTCGGGGCTCGTCAAGCTGATGGCGGCGCTCGATTTCGTGTGGCGCAAGCCCGAACTCGTGCCCTCGCATCTCGACCTCGCCGCCCAGAAAGCCTTCGTCGATCAGCACGAGAAGCTCCGCAACGGCCTCGGGGCCGACGAGGCGATCGTCTACGGCGACGCCGTCCACCCCACTCATCAGACCCGGCCGGCGGGCGTGTGGATGCCGCGCGGCGCCGACATCGCGGTTCCCGCAGCATCGGGCCGCGACCGGATGAACATCCACGGTGTGATCGACCTGGAAACGGGCGCGACGCGGATGAAGGAGGTGCTGTCGGTCGACGCCGACAGCACGATCGCCCTTCTCGCGTCCATCGAGGCCGCATATTCGACGATGCATCGCATCCACGTCTATCTCGACAACGCCCGCTATCATCACGCTCGTGCCGTCCAGGAGTGGATGAAGCAGCCCGGTCGGCGCATCGTCCTCCATTTCATTCCGACCTACTGCCCTCACCTCAACCCGATCGAGCGGCTCTGGGGAGTGATGCACGAGAACGTGACGCACAATCGGTACTACACGACGTTCAAAGCTTTTGCAGATGCTGTGCTGACGTTTCTGACCCAGACCGTACCGAAACACTTCGACCGCTTCTCAAGCCGAATCACCGATAACTTTCGCGTCCGCGATCCCCAGGAACTTCGGGTCCTCGCGTCGTAGGTGTAAAGTCTGTTTTGGCTGGTGGGGTCATGAGGCCCATAATAGACCGCCGGAGCGGTTCGGTATGGGCACACCCAAAGCGGACCGTGTCGAAGCCCTTGCCAACTATCGGCGTCGCTCAGGCAAGCAGCACCGCCCTGGTACCAGGGACCGCCTCATGGGCCATCGCTTCGTCGATCTGGGCGAAGCCGAACTCCTTCCCGATCTGTGTCTTGAACAGCGGATCGTCGATCAAGCTCTCGATGTCGCTCATCGCTGCTGCCAGCCGATGAGGATCCTTGACCGTGCCGCTTTCCAGGTTCGCGAAACGCCTCAACGTCAAGTTCCGACCCAGGACGAGCGCCGTCGCAACCGAGATGGGCGTGGGCCCACCAAGGAAGCCGTACACGTAGGCCGTGGAGTTCATCGGCAAGGCCGGCGCTACCCTGCTGAGCACGTCGCCGCCGACGCCATCGAACACGGCCGTCACTCCCGTCTGCTCGGCGAGCGCGCCCAGCGCGCTCTCGAACCCATCCTCCACGACGATGACGTGCTGCGCCCCGTGCCGGGCGAGTTCGTCGCGCGCCGATGC
>CALMRL010000256.1 GCA_937873345.1 uncultured Beijerinckiaceae bacterium
GGATCTTCGTCATGCCGAAGGAGGAATAGAAGAACGTCGGCAGGAACACGCTGAGGCCGATGAAGCCGCCAAAGGTGATGATGTAGACGATGTTGAACATCCAGCCGTCGGCTTCCCACAGGCAGCGGATGTGCTCCAGCACCGTCTGGTGCTCGGCGTCCGGCGGCTCCTTGGCGAAGACGAGCATCACCGTGAACGGCAGCAACATCGCGAAGCCGGCCACCGCGTAGGCGGCGTGGAAGCCGTAGTTGGTGGCGATGATCGGCGCGAACAGCGTGGCGAGCGCCGTGCCCGAGTTGCCGGCGCCGGCGATGCCCATCGCCAAGCCCTTGTTCTCCGGCGGGAACCAGCCCGAGCCGAGCGACAGCGCGACGCCGAACGAGGCGCCGGCGATGCCGAGCAGCACGCCCATCGCCAGCGCGTTGCCATAGCTGTCGACGAAGAAGTAGCCGAACGCCATCGCGATCATGATGACGCTCATCTCGATCAGCGCGGCGTTCTTGCGGCCGATGTACTGCGAGATGACGCCGAGCGGGAAACGCATCAGCGCGCCGGCGAGGATCGGCAGCGAAATCATGAAGCCGGTCTGCGCCGGGGTGAGGTGGAACCGCTCGGTCAGGAACGGTGCCATCGCGCCGTTCAGCACCCACACGGCGAAGCAGAAGTCGAAGTACAGGAACGAAGCGACGAGGGTGGGCGGATGCCCCGACTTCATGATTGCCTTGAAACCGGCCATGGATGCTCTCCGAAGGGCGAAGCGGATAGAAAGACTTGGGATGCCGCCGTGCCGCCGTCCCGCCGACCCCTATTCAAAAAGGTTGCCAGCGGGCGGCACGGATGGCTGACAAGACCGGGTCGGGATGGCCGACGTGAGGACTGCCGCCTCTCGCGCACCGATCCCGACGGCCTGCGACAGGTCGCCGGCGGCCGAGTCCTGCAGGATTTCCTTGGCCCGCCACGGCGTGGGCCCGATCCGCGAACGGATGCCGGAAAGGATGCGACGCTGCATCTGCCGACGGTTTAGGCACGAGACGTGCCAGACCGTCGGGACCATGCCGCAGATATCCCTTCGCCGACCCCGTCCGAAGCGTCTCCGCCCGACCATCACGCCGTGACCAGCGCCTTCGTCGTCGGCGACGGGGCGAGCGGCGCGCCCGACCTCGCGGGCGACCTCGCCAACGTCGGCATCGTCGTCGTCGGCTCGTCGGGGCTCGCGACCATGGTGCCGGAGGTGATCCGCTGCGTCCCCGATCTGGTGATCTGCCACGAGCGCCACCCCGGCGACGTCCTCTTCGCCGGCATGGCCTCGCTGCAGAACCTGTCGCCGCGTCCGGTGGTCGTGTTCACCGGCGACCCCGACGCCGACAAGATCGGCCGGGCCGCCGCCTCGGGCGTGCACGCCTACGTCGTCAACGGTTACGGCGCCGACCGGCTGCGCCCGCTGATCCACCTCGCCCAGGCGCGGTTCCGCCGGGAGCAGGCGCTGCGGCTGGAGCTGAGCGAGGTGCAGCACCGCTTCGACGAGCGCAAGCTGACCGACCGCGCCAAGGGCATCCTGATGCGGGTGCGCAACATCGGCGAGGACGAGGCCTACAAGGTGCTGCGCACGGCGGCGATGCAGTCGAAGCAGCGCATCGGGCAGGTCGCGCAGGGCGTGATCGACGCCTCGCGCTTCGCCGAGGCCGTCAACCGCGCCGGCCAGCTGCGGATGCTGAGCCAGCGGCTCGTCAAGCTGTTCGCCCTGATGTGCGCCGCGGTCGAGCCGGAGCTGACGGCGCGGCGATGCCGCGAGTCGCTGGAGCAGATCGAGGCCAATCTCGCCGTCCTCGGCCGCACCCTGTCGAAGCCGACCTTCGGCGATCTCATCGATGGCGTGGCGGTGCCCTGGGCGGCGATGAAGGCGGCGCTGTCCGGCGCACCGACGCTGGCCCGCCTGCCCGAGGTCGACCGTCTTGCCGAGCGCCTGCTCGCCCAATCCGAGGCGCTGGCGCGCACGCTGCAGACCGCCGGCTTCGCGGCGGCGCTGCAGGTCATCAACGTGTCGGGGCGCCAGCGCATGCTGAGCCAGCGGCTCGCCAAGCAGGCGATCGTCGCGGGGCTGCTGCCGACGGCGCCGCTCGACAGGGCGGGGATAGCGGCGGCGGAGAAGAGCTTCGTCGAGGCGATGGCCTTCCTCCAAGGCATCCCGCTGAGCTCGCCGGAGATCGCCGAAGGTCGGCTTCGACAGGGTGCG
>CALMRL010000257.1 GCA_937873345.1 uncultured Beijerinckiaceae bacterium
GCGCGGCGCGATCAGCCCGAGGAAGCGGGCATCCTCCTGCGCGCGCAACGCCTGCCAGCGGATGAAGTCGGCGCTCTCGAACGCGCCGGCCATCTCGGGCAGCAGGTCGAGGTCGGTGAAGCTGTCGAGCTGCAGCAGCTCGGGCCGCGCTTCCATCACGATCGGCGAGAACGCCGCCGCCGCCACCGCGGCGAGGGTGCGCATCGCGGCGACGTCGTCGGTGCCGGCCTCGGGATTGATGCCGTGGCGCACGCGGTAGTCGCCGATCAGCAGGCCGTAGGGCTCGCCGCCGGCGATGCCGAACTCCTGGTTGTAGACGAGGTTGAACAGGTGGGAGAGGTCGAACTCCACCGCGCGCTCGAGGTCGCGGCACAGCTCCTTCCACGACACGGCGAGCAGCTTGACGCGCAGGTTGGCGACGTCGGCCGCCGCTTCCACGAGGTAGTGCAGGCCGCGCCAACGCGCTTCCAGCGCCTGGAAGCGAGGGTGGTGCAGGATGGCGTTGACCTGGCTCGTCAGCGCGCGGTCGATCAGCATGATCAGCCGGTCGACCTGCTCGCGAGCGCTGGCCCGGCGGTAGCGCACCGGGATCGGCGCGTCCGCCGGCCGCTCCGGCCGCGGTGCCGCATCGGGGGCGGGGCGCTCCGCTTCGATGACGCCGCCGGCGGACATCGGGGTGGCGCTTAGGACTTGTGCGGGATGCGCGCGACCATCCGCAGCGACGTCGTCAGCTCCTCCATCTGCAGCCAGGGCCGCATCCAGGCGATGGCGTTGTAGGAGCCGGGACGGCCGGGAATCTCCTGCACGCTGACCTTGGCCTCGCGCAGGGGATAGCGCGCCTTCATGTCGGCGCCGGCGCCGTCGCTGGCGTTGACGTAGTTGCCGATCCAGCGGTTCAGCCAGACCTCGCAGTCCGACGCCTCCATGAAGGAGCCGATCTTGTCGCGGCCCAGCACCTTGAGGTAGTGCGCGAAGCGCGACGTCGCCATCATGTAGGGCAGCCGCGCCGAGATGGCGGCGTTGGAAGTCGCCTCGGGCCGGTCGTACTTCTCCGGCTTGTGCGCGGTCTGCGCGCCGAAGAACACGGCGTAGTCGGTGTTCTTGTAGTGGCACAGCGGCAGGAAGCCGAGCTTGCCGAGTTCGGCGTCGCGGCGGTAGTTGATTCCGACCTCGGTCGGGCAGGTGTTGTCGAGGTCGCCGTCGTCGGACTCGAAGATGTGGAGGGGCAGGTTCTCCACCTTGCCGCCGTTCTCGGCGCCGCGGATCGCGGTGGCCCAGTTGGTGCGCGAGAAGGCGTCGGTGATGCGGGTGCCGAGCACGAAGGACGCGTTCATCCAGCAATAGTGGTCGTGGGCGCGCGACTGCGGCCCGGTGAGCGCGTCGGGCAGCGCCTCTTCGTAGTCGAACTCCTCCACGGTGCGGCGGTCGCGGCCGTAGGGCAGCCGCGCCAGCACGCGAGGCATCGTCAGGGTGACGAAGCGGGAATCGGCGCTCTCGCGGAAGGTGCGCCACTTGGCGCTCTCCACCGTGTCGAAGATCTTCTCGAGGTCGCGGGGGCGCGCCAGCTCGCGATAATCCTCGAAGCCGAACATCTGCGGCCCGGCGGCGGCGATGAACGGGGCGAAGGCGGCGGCCGAAACGCCGGCGATGCCTTGCAGCAGCTCCATGTCCTCGAAGGAGTTCGAGAACTCGTAGTCGCCGATCAGGCAGCCGTAGGGCTCGCCGCCGGGCGTGCCGAACTCGTTCTCGTAGATCGCCTTGAACACCGTGCTCTGGTCGAACTCGACCGACTTGGCGAGGTCCTTCCACAGCTCGCGCTTGCTGAGGTTCAGCACGCGGATCTTCAGGTTGACGCTGGTCTCGGTGTTGTGGACGAGGTAGTGCAGCCCGCGCCACGCCCCTTCGAGCTTCAGGAACTTCGGGTCGTGCATGATCGCCGCGAGCTGTTCGGACAGCTTGGCGTCGAGCGCCTCGATGGCGCGGTTGATCGAGACCGTCAGGTTGCGGTCGAACTTGACCGTGCCGTCGAGCGCCTGCTCCGTCAGGTTGCGGAGCAGGACCTCCGTGCGCTCGGGCTCGGTCTGCTTGGTCGCGGCGATCGCGCTTTCCAGCAGGCTCGGCGCGTAGTCCGTGGTGGCGGTGGCGGCCTGGCCGGCGGGGGCGTTGAGCGGGCTCATCTCAGCTCCTCTTCTCGGGCGCCGCAAGCTCGTCCGACATGCGGCGAAGCTCGGCGTTGTCCTGCAGGATCTTCTCGAGGATCGCTTCCAGGCTGTCGGAGCGGTCGGCCTTGGCGAGCAGGTCGCGCAGCTTGTTGCGGGTGTCGAGGAGGTTGGCGAGCGCCGGCACCTGGGCGACGATCGCGGCCGGCTCGAAATCCGCCATCTTGCCGAACTTCAGCGCGACGCCGAGGTCGGTGCCGTCCTTCATCAGCGTGTTCTCGACCTGCAGGTTGAGGCCCGGCGTCATCCGCATCATCACTTCATCGAAGTTGTCGCGGTCGATCTGCGTGAACTTGCGGTCGCGGAACGGCTTCAGGGGCTGGCTGGGGTCACCGGAGAAGTCGCCGAGGACGCCGACGACGAAGGGCAGCTCCTTCTCGATCATCGCCCCTTCGGTTTCCACCTCGTACTTGATGTGGACGCGCGGCTTGCGGACCCGTTCGAGCTTGTCGTGAATGCTTGCCATCGCTGTTCTCCGAATGCCGATGCGCCGCGCTCAACGCGCCAGCTTCAATGAAAGACGCGGCTCAGCGCGATTTTTGCTGTGCCTTCCCGTCGCTATTCAGATGGATGCCGGCATGCTGCAGCAATTGCCGGCGGTTGTCGACGTTGGGCATCAGCTCCTCCAGAAGGTCGAGGAAGTTCATCCGGCCGCGCGCCACCAGGGTCTCGAGGGTGAACGAGATCGGCG
>CALMRL010000258.1 GCA_937873345.1 uncultured Beijerinckiaceae bacterium
CGGTCGCGCGAGGCTTGATTGGGGCGGCGGCCGGCCGCCGCTGGCGACGCCGCAAGGGATCCCATCGTGACACCGCCGCCCGCTGCGCTGAACGCCATCCTCCGCCGCGCGGCCCGTGGCACGGCCGGCGCTCTCGCACTCGGGGGCGCCCTGCTCGCTGCCGCCGGGCCGACCCGCGCCGGGGACGCGGCACAGGGTTCGCCCCCGCAGATCGCCGCTCCCCACGCCATCCTCCTCGACGCCGCCACCCGCACCGTGCTGTTCGAACGCGGCGCCGACGAGTCCGTCGTGCCGGCCTCGACCACCAAGCTGATGACGGCGGAACTCGTCTTCGAGCTGCTGCAGTCCGGCAAGCTCGCCCGCGACCAGCTGATGAGCGTGAGCGAAACGGCCTGGCGGCAAGGCGGGACGCTGTCGCACGGCTCCACGATGTTCGCCAAGGTGCGCAGCCAAATTCCGGTCGAAGACCTGCTGCGCGGCCTGGTGATCGACAGCGCCAACGACGCGGCAATCACGCTCGCCGAGGGGATCGCCGGCTCGCAGGGCGCTTTCGCCACGTTGATGACGACGCGCGCCGCCGAACTCGGCCTGCCGCACCTCAGTTTCACCGACGCCTGGGGTGGCGCCAACCCCGACCAGGCGGTCACGGCCCGCGAGATGGCGCTGCTCGCCCTGCACATCGTCGAGACCTTCCCGCAGGACTACAGGCTGTTCGCCGAGCGCGACTTCACCTGGAACAACATCCGCCAGCCGAACCGCAACCCCCTGCTGGCGATGGATCTCGGCGCCGACGGATTGAAGACCGGCTACCTCGACGCTGCGAGCGGCTATTCGATTGTCGGCTCGGCGCAGCAGAACGGCTCACGGCTGGTGCTGGCGATCTACGGCGCCCACACCGCCGGCGAGCGCGCCGAGGACGCCCGCAAGCTGCTGCAGTGGGGTTTCCGCGCCTTTGAGACCCGGCACCTCTACGCCGCCGGCGACGCGGTGGGATCGGCGAGGGTGTACGGCGGCGCATCGCGTGACGTCGCCCTGCTGGCGCCGCGCGACGTCAGCGTGCTGGTGCCGCGTGAGGGCGGCGAGAAGCTCTCGGCCCGCGTCAGCTACAAGGGCCCGCTGCTGGCGCCGGTGCCGGCCGGCGCGGCCCTGGCCGAGCTGAAGCTCTTCCGCGGTGACCGCGAGGTGATGAGCGTGCCGCTGCGCACGGCCGGGGGCGTGCCGGTCGGCTCGTTGCCGCGTCGGGCGCTCGATGCCGGCCTTGAATATGTCGGCGGCCTGATCCGCCGCCTCGTGCCGCGCCAGGGATGACGCGGGGGATTAGCGATGGGTCCGACGCGGTCGCGTCGGACGCCGTGCGAGACCCGCCGGCCGTCGCGCACGGCGCCTTCATCACCATGGAGGGCGGGGAGGGAGGCGGTAAGTCCACCCAGGTTGGCGCGCTGGTGGCCCGGCTGCGCGCGCGCGGCGTCCCGGCGCTGGCGACCCGCGAGCCAGGCGGCTCGGAGGCGGCCGAGCGCATCCGCTCCGCACTGCTCGCCGGGCGTTTCGAAGCGCTCGGCATCCGTGCCGAGGCGCTGCTGTTCGCCGCGGCTCGCATCGACCATCTCGACCGGACGATCCGCCCGGCTCTGGCACGCGGCTCCTGGGTCGTCTGCGACCGCTTCCACGATTCGACCCGTGCCTACCAGGGCGTGCACGGCGGCGTCGATGCGGCCTTCCTCGCCTCGCTGGAGCGCGTATCGCTCGCCGGGACGCGGCCCGCCCTGACGCTGATCCTCGACGTGCCGGCCGCGATCGGCCTGGAACGCGCCGCGCTGCGCCGGTCGGGGCAAGCCGATCGATACGAGCGCCAGGCGATCGACTTCCATCATAGGCTGCGCGAGCTGTTCCTGGCGATCGCCGCCCGCGAGCCGCAGCGCTGCGTGGTCGTCGATGCGACGCAGGCGCCGGACGAGGTGGAGCAAGCGATCTGGGATGCCGTTACCCATCGCCTGACAATGCCTCCAACCGCAGGTCCTGGCGGCTCGTAGACCATCGCGCCACACGTCGATCTCGACGCGATGCCGTGTCCTTCCGTGCCGCATCGGGTTGTCCGAGGATCGCTGGCGCCGTTTTCGGTTCGCCCCACCAGACGATTGGACCGGGAGGCGCATCGACGCCGCCGGGACATCGCGGTCGATCGCCGGTCGCTGCCGCCCCGCAGGCGCGCCGCAACCGAGCGGCGAATTCGCCGTCGTAGACGACCGTCCTCGCCTCGATTGCGCAAGGCTTAAGCCGCAGCCCCTATAGACGCAGAGGCTCGGGTGCGACCGGCGCGCTCGAGGAGCTGCGAAGGTAGGTCGATCATGAATTCCGATCACGACGAAGCCGATCGCTTTGATGGCGCGCCGCACCCCCGGCATGCGAAGACACTTATCGGTTTTGCCGATATTGAGCTGGAGCTGCTCGCGGCTTATCGCGCAAATCGATTGCCACATGCCATCATGATCGGAGGCAGCGAGGGGATCGGTAAGGCTACCTTAGCCTGGCGGCTGGCTCGCTTCCTCTGCACCAATCCCCATCACGACGACCCCGCCGTGCGGCTGGCGAGCGACCTCTCGGTCGATCCCGCCGACAAGGCTGCCGCCGAGGTTGCCTCCCTGTCGCACCCCGACGTCGCGTTGCTGCGCCGCGAGGTGAACGAGCGCACCGGCCGCTTCTTCACCGAGATTCGTGCCGACGACGTGCGCCGCATCATCGGCCTGTTCCAGCGCAAGGCCGGCGCCGGTGGCTACCGCATCTGCATCGTCGACTCGGCCGAGGACTTGAACCGCTCCTCCGCCAACGCGCTGCTGAAGCTGATCGAGGAGCCGCCGCCGCTCTCGCTGTTCCTCATCGTCGCCCACCGTCCCGGCCTGATCCTGCCGACGATCCGCTCGCGTGCCAGGCTCCTGCGCCTCCCCGA
>CALMRL010000259.1 GCA_937873345.1 uncultured Beijerinckiaceae bacterium
GCGAGGCTCCGCTCGATGCGCCGGGCGTGGCGCCGGAGGACGACGGCGCATCGGCCGGGCCGCGGGCGCCGCGGCGCAACGGCCACGCCCCCGGCCCCCGCGGCTGATGCCCTTCTCCGCCTCCCCCATGGAGCCCGGCGGCATCATCGGCATCCTCGGCGGCGGCCAGCTCGGCCGGATGATCGCGATGGCGGCGGCGCGCCTCGGCCTGCGTTCGCACGTCTACTGCCCCGATCCCGACAGCCCCGCCTTCGACGTCTGCGCGGAGAAGACGGTCGCCGCCTACGAGGATGAGGCGGCGTTGCGCCGCTTCGCTTCGAGCGTCGGGGTGGTGACCTACGAGTTCGAGAACGTGCCGGCCCGTACCGCGGAGGTGCTGGCGCAGGTGCGGCCGGTGCG
This sequence comes from uncultured Beijerinckiaceae bacterium, assembly GCA_937873345.1. Taxonomy (GTDB): domain Bacteria; phylum Pseudomonadota; class Alphaproteobacteria; order Rhizobiales; family Beijerinckiaceae; genus RH-AL1. The sequence goes on from CALMRL010000259.1 coordinate 400, forward strand.
CCCCGATGCCGCCGCTCTCGCCGCCAGCCAGGACCGGCTGGTGGAGAAGGAGTTCGTCGCCTCGCTGGGGATCGCCACGGCGCCGTTCCTCGCGGTCGACACGGCAGGATCGCTCGCCCGCGCCGTGGCGCAGCTCGGCCGCCCTTCCATCCTGAAGACGCGGCGCTTCGGCTACGACGGCAAGGGGCAGACGGTGGTCAAGGAGGGCACCGACCTCGCCGTCGCCTTCCGCTCGCTCGGCTCCGTGCCGTGCATCCTGGAGGGCGTGGTGCCCTTCGAGCGCGAGGTGTCGGTGGTCGCGGCCCGCGCGCTCGACGGTGCCTTCTCCGCCTACCCCGTCTGCGAGAACCGCCACGAGCACGGCATCCTGCAGCGCAGCGCGGCGCCGGCGGCGGTCGCGCCGGCCACCGCGGCCCAAGCGGTCGCCATCGCTCGGACGATCGCCGACGCGCTCGGCTACGTCGGCGTGCTCGCCGTCGAGATGTTCGTGACGCGCGAGAACGGCGCCGAGGCCCTGCGGGTCAACGAGATCGCACCGCGCGTGCACAACTCCGGACATTGGACGTCGGACGCCACCGCCTGCTCGCAGTTCGAGCAGCACGTGCGGGCGATCTGCGGCTGGCCGCTCGGCGCGACCGCGCTGCTGGGCGCGGGGGTCGAGATGGAGAACCTCGTCGGCGCCGCCGCCTCGGGATGGCGACGCCTGCTGGGATGCGAGGGCGTCGCCCTGCACCTCTACGGCAAGGCCGAGGAGCGGCCGGGGCGCAAGATGGGGCACTGGACGCGGATCGTGCCGGCGAGCTGCGACAAGCCGGCGGACGACGAGCGGAACCCCGACGCGACGGGCTGACTTTGATGGTCTCATTTGGGCAGCGGCGACGGGAGCGGACAGAACCGCCTCGGGGATGTCGCGTGCCCCCGAGGAACCGTCCATGCCCAAGCTTAAGCCGTCCGCCGCGTTGTCCTTCGTTGTCGCCGCCGCCGCCATGGCGTCTCTCGCCCCGCCGGCCTCCGCCACGGAGTGCGCGCAGCACATCCAGGCGATCGAGCGGCGCATGCACAGCGCCGGCGCCTCGGAGGTGACGGGGCAGGCGCCGAGCCCGAACTCCAAGGCGCAGGCCTCCAACGCCGAAGGCCACGCGCCGGCGCCAATCAATCCCTCGCAGAGCGCGACGCCGGAGAAGATGCAGAAGGCCGAAGCGCTGCTCGCCAAGGCCAAGGACCAGGACAAGGCCGGCAACAAGGAGGCCTGCGAGCAGACGATGCAGGAGGTGCAGGCCAACATGGGCGCCCTGCCCTGATCCATTGGCGAGCGCCTCGCGAAGCGGCCGGCTCCTGAATTGACCGGAATGGGCCGCTCGCCTACAGCGGGCAGCCTCGTCGCACCCGGCAACTCGATGCGCGTCCTCCTCCGCCTTCTCGGCCTGCTGCTGCTGGCCGGCGCCTTTGCCGCGGTGATCGTCGACGGCACCCGCTCGATCGCCGCCGGCCATCTCAACCTTCTTCCGTTCAGTGATGTGATCACCCGGGCATCGCCCGACGCTGTCGCCCGTCTCCACGGCGTCGTGCAGGCTCATGCGCCGGCGCTGTGGGACCCCGTCTTCGTCACGGTACTGCTGCTGCCGAGCTGGGTGGTGTCGGGGGTGTTCGGCCTGCTGCTGCTGGTCGCCGGACGGCCGCGCCGGCCGACCATCGGGCACAGCCGGCGATAGTGCCCGCGTTGCGGCATCGACCGCGCCGCCCCACATCTGGAGCAACAGAAAGGTCCTCGATGCTGTTCTCCTTCCGCAAGCCGACGACGATCCCCACCGCCGCCGAGGCCCTGCCCGGCCGCACCCAGGCCCTGCCCACGGCGAAGGCGCATTTCGTCAACGGCAACCCGATCAAGGCGCCCTTCCCCGACGGCGTCGAGACGGTGATCTTCGGGCTCGGCTGCTTCTGGGGCGCCGAGCGGTCGTTCTGGAAACTGCCGGGCGTCTACGCGACCGCGGTCGGTTACGCCGGTGGTCCGACGCCGAACCCGACGTACGAGGAGGTGTGCTCGGGCCGCACCGGCCACAACGAGGTGGTGCTGGTCGCCTTCGATCCGGCGAAGGTGAGCTACGGCGAGCTGGTGCGGCACTTCTTCGAGAGCCACAACCCGACGATGGGCATGCGCCAGGGCAACGACGTCGGCACGCAGTACCGCTCGGGGATCTACGGCACCCCGGCGCAACTCGCCGAGGCTGAGAGCATCAAGGCCGTCTACGAGCCGAAGCTGCGCGCCGAGGGCTACGGCGCCATCACCACCGAGCTTCTGCCGACACCGGCGTTCTTCTACGCCGAGGAGTACCATCAGCAGTACCTCGCCAAGAACCCCGGCGGGTACTGCGGGTTGGGGGGCACCGGCGTATCCTGCCCGATCGGCACGGGGGTGGATGTCGCCGCGGCGGAGTAGGGCCGCGTGCTCGCTTCTTCATTTACAACTCGGCTGCGATCCGTTTGAGGCCGCAGCCTAGTTTTGATGATGCGAGAGCGGTAACGCCATCCATCGTTGATCGTAGTTGTGTCATGGTGGGATCATGATGACGCTTCTCGAACAGGCCTTTGCCAAAGTGCAGGCTCTGCCGCCGAATGCTCGCGACGAAATCGCGCGCACCATGCTGGCGCTGGCGCATGCTGCCGTGGATGACCCGGAAATGGTTGATCCCGACCACCTCGCCGACGTGACGGAGGGATTGGAGGAGGTGAAACGCCGCGCCTTCGCGTCCGATGCTGATATCGCTGCCGCCTTCGCGCGCTTCGCTCCTTGAGACTGCGCTTCACGTCGCGGGCTGTCGAGAACACCGCGGCGATCGCCGATCATCTGCGCCAGCAAGATCCGGTTGCGGCCGGCCGCGTGCGTGACGCCCTCAATGACGGTTTAAGCAATCTTATCCTGTTTCCAGGCATCGGTCGTCGGCAGCAGATCGCTGGCGTGCGCAAGTTGGTGGTGCGCTACGGCTATCTCGTCTACTATGCCGTCGACGAGGTTGAGCAGGAAATCAGCATCTTGGCCATTCGCCACTCGTCTCAAGCGCGTGACTATGACGATCGCTGACCGGGGGCGCTACCGCTCGGTCGGCTTGGGTGATGTCGACTGACGCCGATTTCGACTGCGCCGACCCGCGCGATCTACTCCCTGCTCGCCTGTCCGCCCGGCGCTCCCGCCACGGCGCGGCAGGCTTCCGACATGAAGGCCATCGTCAGCGGCGGCCGCGGGAACGGCGGCGGCTTGGCCGGGCGCGGATGCAGGATCGAGGGTGACAGCCAGCGATCCAGCGTCCTGTCGCAACCGTCGCCGCTTGGCACCTCGGCCTGCGGCACGCAATCGGGCTCCGACGAGGGGCAGAACAGCCGGATGTGGAAGTGGTAGTCGTGGCCGTACATCGGCCGCACCTTCTCGAGCCACGAGCGGTCGCCGCGCGCCTCGCGGCAGATCGCCTTCTTGATCGCGGCGTTGACGAAGATGCGCTGCACCTCCGGGTCGACCGCGGCTGCCTTCACCATGCCCATCACGTCGCGGGTGAACAGGCGCGGATCGACGTCGCGACGATCCTCGCGCACCATCATCGTCGAGTTCGAGAACTCGCGCTCCTCCGCCGACATGCGGCGGTCCGGCATCGGCTTCAGCCAGACGTCGGCGTCGAGCCCGACCTGATGGGAGGCGTGGCCGCCGAGCATCGGCCCGCCGCGCGGCTGCGCCATGTCGCCGATCAGGATGCCGGGCGCGCCCGTCGTCTCGCGCACCCGCGTGGCGAGGCGCTCGAGGAAGCGGATCAGCAGCGGGTGGCCCCAGAAGCGGTTGCGCGAGGGGCGCATCACCTGCCAGTCGGGTCCGTCGAGCGGCATCGCGCGGGCGCCGGCGATGCAGCCCCTCGCATACGTCCCGTAGACGTGCGCCGATCCCGCCGCCGGCTTGCGCTCGCGGCCGAACACCTCCTTGGCGGGCAGGCGCGGGTCGGACGGATCGGCGAGCGGCGGGGGCTGGCG
>CALMRL010000260.1 GCA_937873345.1 uncultured Beijerinckiaceae bacterium
GCCGAGGCGCGTGCGGATCGCGCCCAGTTCCACCTCGCCCACCGTTTCCTCGCGCATCCGCCTCACCAGGTCGCCGCGCTGCCGCAGCAGGGCGTTGATCTGCGGCTTGGAGGCATTGGGCAGGAACAGGGTCGCGGCCCTCGCCTCCAGCGCCTTCAGCCGCGTGCCGACGGCGTCGAGCCCGGAGCCGGCCTGGAACAGCGCGCGCGCCGCCTCGTCGCGGCCGTCGAGGATGGCCTCGCCGCCGAGGCGCAGCTTGGCGTGGTCGAGCCCGAACATCCGCTCGAAGGTCGCGCGGTCGTGCCCGCCGACGAAGGGGCCGAGCGCATCGTCCTTCAGCGCCGCGCCATCGGGGCCGAGCAGCGTATTGCGGTTGCCCTTGCGCCGCGTCACGTCGAGCGCGGCACCGCCGCCCTCGATCAGTGCGCGCAGCCGCAGCTCCTTGTAGTCGAAGAGCCAGTCCTGACTGCTCTGGCCGGGAAAGCCGAACAGGAGGTCGGCGATCGCCGCGAGCAGCGTCGACTTGCCGGCCTCGTTGGGGCCGACGATCAGGTGGAGGTCGGGCCGGCCGTCGCCGAAGGCGAGCACCCGGTCGGAGAAGCCGCCGTAGCGGACGAGTTCGAGCCGGCGGAAGCGCACGGCTCAGCCCGGCGCGAGCTGCGCCTCGACGCTTGCCAGCGCCGCGGCGAGCAGGGCGCGGCAGTCGCCGGCGCGGGCGGCGGCGAGCAGCGGCGTCATCTCGACATCGGCCCCATCGCCCGGCTGCGCGTCGCCCGGCAGCTTGCCGAGGAGCGGCGTCACCGCCTCCATCAGCAGGCGCCCGCAGCTGTCGTCGGCGGCCGCCGCGGCGAGCAGCTCGGCGATCTCCGGCAGCACGGCGCCGACGCCGCCGTCGTCCGCGGCCTCGACGCGCACGGACTCGACGAACAGCCGATCGGAGCGGTTGGTCGCCTGCACCTGCACCTCGCCGCTGAACCAGTCGCGATCCGCGAGGATGCGCCGCCGCAGCTCGCCGCCGGCCTTCACCGTGACGCGGATCGCGGTCGGCTTGTCGTCGAGGCCGAAGGCCGAGGCGACCATCGCCTCGCCGATGCCGGACAGGACCTCGCTGATCCCGGTGCGCGAGCCGGCATCGATCGCGGCGCGGGCGAAGCGCACCTCGTCGCAGCTGTGATGGCGCAGGCTCGCCACCGCGCCGTCGCGCACCCTGACCACCGTGGCGCCCTTGGCGCCGCCCTCGCGCACGCTGCGCCCCTGGGTGTTGCCGGAGAAGACGACGTGGGGGTGCTCGCAGCGCACGCCGCGCTCGTGGACGTGGCCCAGCGCCCAGTAGTCGTGGCCGGTGAGGCGCAGCCGCTCCAGCGTGCAGGGGGCGTAGCGGGCGTGGCCGGGGTGGCCGTCGAGCGAGGTGTGCAGCAGGGCGAGGTTGAAATGCCCCGGCACCACCGGGCAGTAGGTCGCGGCGATATCGTCGGTGGTCGCCGCCTCCTTGTAGGAACGGCCGTGCACGGCGACGCCGAGGTCGTCGAGCAGCACCGTCTCGCAGCGGCTGTTGCTGAAGCGGTGGACGCCCGGCGGCGGCGCGAAGTGCCGCGACACCCGGCTCTCGGCGTCGTGGTTGCCGAACACCATGAAAGTGCGGATGCCGGCGCGCGACAGCCTGGCGAGCTGCGCCGCGGCGAACTGCCCGGTGCTCTGGTCCTTCCAGGTGCCGTCGTAGAGATCGCCGGCGATGACGACCAGCTTGGCGCCCTCGTCGATCGCGAGGTCGACGACGTTGCTGAAGGCGCGGCGCGTCGCGTCGCGCATCGCGGCCGAGAATTCGGGATTGGGGGTGGCGAGGCCGGCGAGCGAGCTGTCGAGGTGGATGTCGGCGGCGTGGACGAAGGTGAAATCGCTCAAACGTCCCGCTCCCCGACCCGGCCGTCCCGCCGAGGCTCGCGCCGCAGGACCGGCCCCCTCATGCCTGTCACGTTTGCCGCCTCCCTTCAATGCGGCCCCGGCGCGGCGCGGCGGATAAGGTGTGGACGGGCGCGCCCCTCGTCACGCCCTCTGGGCCCGTGCGAGGAAGCTGACGACGGATCGGGTCATGCTGCCAGCCTGCCCCGCGACGCCCTCGGCGGCGGCAAGGACCATCCGCGCCGCCTCGTCGGACGAGGCGGAGGCGCGGCGCACGTCGGCGATGATGGCCGTCACCTCGTCGGCCCCGGCGGCGGCGCGCTCGCCCGAGCGGGCGATCAGGCGGATCGCCACCGCCTGCTCCTCGACGGCGGCCGCGATCCCCACCGTGGAGCCGTTCATGCCGTGGAGCGCCTGCCTGATCTCCTCGATCACGTCAGCGGCGAGCTGCATCGTCTCCTGGATGCGGGCGATCTGCGCGCTGATCTCCGCCGTCGCCCGCGTCGTCGCCACGGCGAGTTGCTTCACCTCGCCGGCCACCACGGCGAAGCCGCGTCCCGCCTCGCCGGCGCGCGCCGCCTCGATCGTCGCATTGAGGGCGAGCAGGTT
>CALMRL010000261.1 GCA_937873345.1 uncultured Beijerinckiaceae bacterium
GGCTACGAACGCGCGGTGTACCGCGATGGCAAGGAGATGGCGGCGGAAGCGTGGGCGCTGGAGGGCGTCGGCCACGCCTGGTCCGGCGGCAGTGCGGCCGGGTCCTACACCGAACCCCGCGGCCCCGACGCCAGCCGGGCGATGGTGCGCTTCTTTCTCGGCCGGACCTGATCGGGGCCGTTTACCGCCCCTTAAGATTGCGGCGTGTTTAACAGCATCCGCGGCCTTTACCTCACGATCTCGCGCCTTTGCCGCCGCGACCGGGCCGTCAAATTGGCGGATTCGCGAGCGACATCAATGTAGCGCGCCTGCCCCGCTCCCCGTTTCGAGCGCGCCCGAGGAACCGATGCGATGAACCCTGCGGATGTTGCGAACACGGCCGCCGCGGCGGCCCCGGTGGCGGACATCACCGTGCTCGGCATGTTCCTGCAGGCCTCACTGCTGGTGAAGCTCGTGATGCTGGCGCTGGTCGGCGCCTCGATCTGGTCGTGGGCGATCATCGTCAACAAGGCGATCCTGTACGCCCGTTTCCAGCGGGCGATGGACAAGTTCGAGGGCGTGTTCTGGTCCGGCACCTCGCTGGAGGAGCTTTACGCCACGCTGTCGTCGCGCCCGGCACAGGGCATGGCCAACCTTTTCATCGCCGCGATGCGCGAGTGGAAGCGCTCGGTCTCCAACGTCGGCTCGTCGTTCATGGGTCTGCAGGCGCGCATCGACAAGGTGCTCGACGTGTCGATCGCCCGCGAGGTCGAGCGGCTGGAGGCGAACCTGCTGTTCCTCGCCACCGTCGCCTCGGCCGGCCCGTTCGTCGGGCTGTTCGGCACGGTGTGGGGCATCATGACCGCGTTCCGCGGCATCGCCGCCAGCAAGAACACGTCGCTCGCGGTGGTGGCGCCCGGCATCGCCGAGGCCCTGCTCGCCACCGCGCTCGGCCTGTTCGCCGCCATCCCGGCGCTGGTCGCCTACAACAAGCTGCAGGGCGACGTCGCCAAGAAGCAGGCGCGGATGGAGGGTTGCGCCGACGAGTTCTCGGCGATCCTGTCGCGGCAGATCGACCAGCATTCCGTGCGCGACCGCGCGGCCTGAGCGGCCTGAATCTTGAGGAGGCTCGACCATGGGTGGCAGCGTAGCGGCGGGCGGCGGCGGACGACGGCGGGGGCGCGGGCAGCCCCGTTACCGCGCGATGGCCGACATCAACATGACGCCCTTCATCGACGTGATGCTGGTGCTCCTGATCATCTTCATGGTGGCGGCGCCGCTGCTCGCCACCGGCGTGCCGATCGACCTGCCCAAGACCAAGGCGGCGGCGCTCAACATCGACCAGAAGCCGCTTTCGGTGGCGATCGACCCCAAGGGCGACATCTTCCTCAACGAGCAGCCGGTGCCGCAGGATCAGCTCGCCGACAAGCTGAAGGAGCTAGCCAAGGCGGGCGGCGACGAGCGCATCTACGTGCGCGGCGCGCATGACGTGCAGTACGGCCGCATCGCCGAGGTGATGTCGATCATCACCTCGTCCGGCTTCAAGCGCGTCGCGCTGGTCACCGAGCCGGCCAAGAACTAGCGGCCGCCCGAGGAGCAGGTTCGGCGCGAGAGCCGGCCGCGAAGCGGTCCGCGGTGCCGCGGGCGGTGCGCGCGCCGTCGAGCAATCACAGGACGGACGCAGGATTTGGACATGAGAAGCGAGGGCGGGGTGGAAACGCGTCGCACGGGCCGGATGACCCCCGGCCTCCTCGTGTCGGGCGGCGCCCACGCGGCGCTGCTCGTCGTCCTGCTCGTGCACTTCGCGCGGGCGCCGGAAGTGACCGCCCAGCCGGAAACGGTGCAGGTCGACCTCCTCGACGACCCCTCGAACCAGATTTCCCAGGGCGAGAAGACCGCCAAGCTCGATCCGACGCCGCAACGCCGCGCCGACAAGGTCGCCGAGGCCGAGGAGCACCATCCGCTGCCGCCGACCGAGCAGGCGACCAGGGATACGCCGAGCCTCGACTCGCCGGACAAGGCGAACGACGACCCCGGCCGCGGGGAGAAACCGGTGGCTTCTGCGCCGCCGCCACCGCCCGTGCCGCCGGAGCGGCCGGTCGAGCAGCAGGCCGAGAAGATTGAGGCCCCGACGCCGCCGGCACGCCCGGTGGAGGTCGCCAAGGCCGAGCCCGAGAAGCCGGAGCCCGCCAAGACTGCCAAGCCCGAGCCGGCGAAGGAGACGAGCAAGGACGAGCCTGACGCCGAGGCGATGGCGCCGAAGCCGCCGCCGCGGCCAAAGACGCCTCCCAAGGAAGAGGCGAAGGAGGACGCCCCCAAGGAACCCCCGAAGCCGCCGCACCGCCCGGTGGAGAAGAAGGTCGCCAAGGTGCTGCCGCCCAAGCGGCCGGAGACGAAGCCCGAGATCAAGCCGGAGCCGGCCGTGGTGCCGCCGCCGCGCCCCGAGCCGCCGGAGAAACCGGCGAAGCCGACCCTGTTCGACCAGGTCGCCTCCTTGCTGAAGAAGACCCCGGAGCCGCCGGCGCCCAAGCCGCGCGCCGGCAACGAGACGAAGGACGCGCACCCGCACGACGACTTCAACCCGGACAAGATCTCGTCGCTGCTCGACCATGACGTCGCCCAGCGCCGCGCCTCGACGGGTCGCTCGATCACCAAGGCCTCGCTCGGCCTGCCGACGGGGCACGCCGAGAAGCTGTCGCCCTCGATGGCGGCGCAGATCGACAACTGGCTGATCGATCACTACCGCGGTTGCTGGAGCTACTTCGGGCTGGGCGGCACGCAGGACTACGTGCCGCAGCTGCGCATCACCATGGCCCAGGACGGCGCGCTGATCGGCCAGCCGGCGCTGATCAACCCGCCCAAGGACCCGAACCTGCGTTCCCTCGCCGACAGCGCGATCCGCGCGGTGAACCGCTGCAACCCGATGGAGATCCCCCCGCGCTTCCGGCCGTACTACGACCAGGGCTACAAGGACCGAGTGGTGCGCTTCGATCCGAAGGAACTGTCGTGAGGGCTGCAAGCTGATCGCTGGCCTCTCCTCCCCCGCGCAGCGGCACCGGGGGAGGGGCCCGCCGGTTTCGATCCTGCGACGACGAAGCGATCGACGAGATTGACGCGGCTAGCCCCCTCCACCGCCTTTCGGCGGTCCCCCTCCCCCGCGCTTCGCGCAGGGGAGGATATCACCAACGCCGCAGCCTTGAGGACGTCCTGATCGCATGACCCCGCCCTTCACCCGCCGACAGGCCGGCGCCCTCCTCGCCGGCCTTGCCGCCTCCCCGGTCGTCGGCATCCCCCTCGCAGGTACCGCACGCGCGCAGGGCGCCTTGGACGTGCGCCGCGGCGGCTCGTTCCAGCCGATCCCGATCGCGATCACCCGCTTCGTCGGCGAGGGCGTGTCGGGCGACAAGGTGACGAGCGTGCTCGTCAACGACATGAAGCATTCGGTCTTCCTCACCCCCGTCGGCGAGGTCACCGACGTCGGCAACCCCGACCAGGCGCCGGCGATGGAGCGCTTCCGCGCGATGGGCGCGCAATACGTCGTCACCGGCCGCGTCACCGCCGGCGACGGGCTGCAAACGCAGTTCCGGATGTTCGACACGGGCAACGGCGCGCAGGTCGCCGGCGAGCAGTACTCGACCGACGCCAACAACGTCCGCCGGGTCGCCCACATCGTCGCCGACGCGGTGTTCACCAAGGCGACGGGCGAGAAGGGCTTCTTCGACACCCGCGTCGTGTTCATCGACGAGTCCGGCCCGGCGACCCGGCGGCGCAAGCGGTTGGCCATCATGGACCAGGACGGGGCGGGGGTGCGCTACCTGACGAGCGGCAACGACATCGTGGTGACGCCGCGCTTCTCGCCCTCCTCGCAGGAGATCACCTACATGGCCTTCGGCGACGCCGAGCCGAAGGTGATGACGATGAACATCGAGACCGGACACCGACAGGCGGTCGGCGACTTCCCCGGCATGACCTTCGCGCCGCGCTTCGGGCCGGGCGGGCAGACGATCATCATGTCGCTCTCCGAGAACGGCGCCTCGAACCTCTACGCGATGAGCCTCGGCTCGCACCAGACGCAGCAGCTCACCGACACCCAGGCGATCGACACCGCCCCCTCGTACTCGCCCGACGGCGCGCAGATCTGCTTCGAATCGGACCGCGGCGGCACGCAGCAGATCTACGTGATGGGTGCGGGCGGCGGGGGCGCGCGACGCATCTCGTTCGGCGAGGGGCGCTACTCGACGCCGGTGTGGAGCCCCAAGGGCGACTTCATCGCCTTCACCAAGCAGACCAAGGGCGGCTTCGCGATCGGCGTGATGAAGCCCGACGGCTCGGGCGAGCGGCTGCTGACGGAGGGCTTCCACAACGAAGGGCCGACCTGGGCGCCGAACGGCCTGTTCCTGATGTTCTTCCGCGACCCCGGCGGCGGCGGCAGCCCGCGCATCTTCATGAGCGACGTGTTCGGCCGCCAGGAGTTCGCCGTGCCGACGCCGGCGGGGGCGTCGGACCCGGCTTGGAGCCCGCTGCTGGGGGCGTGAGGTCGACGAACGGACAGGCGAAGGTCGCCCTCCCCTCGCCACCTTCGTGCTGCTAGAAGGAGGGACGAGGGGGACGCCATGGTCGACATCGCAGGCTGGACTTCGACGCTTTCCCCGGCACGCGTGCGACGCTACGGCGTTTCGGCGCAGTGGTTCCATTGGGTCACGGCCGCGCTGATGTTCGCGATCATTCCGCTCGGCTGGATCTTCGCCGAGTTCAAGCTGGCGCCCGACAATCAGCACTTCCACGCCTACTTCCCCGGCACGGTGGCGCAGTACGCCTCCGCCCACAAGACGCTCGGCCTGACCGTGCTCGCCATCGTGGCGGCGCGTCTCGCCTACCGCCTCGCCAACCCGCCGCCGGCGCTGCCGCGCTCCACCTCGACGCTGGAGGCCGGGCTCGCCCACCTCACGCACTGGGTGCTCTACCTCGTGCTGCTGGTGATGCCGATCTCGGGCTACATCATGTCGTCGGGCTCCGACCATCCGATCTCGATCTTCGGCCTGTTCGACTTCCCCAAGATCCCCGGTGTCAGCAAGACGGTCGGGACGGACGCGGCGATCGTCCACCTCAGCGCGCAGTTCGCCGTCTACGCCTTCGTGGTGCTGCACGTCGCCGGGGTCGCCTGGCACCTGTTCGTGCGTCGCGACGACCTGATCGCCCGGATGCTGCCGCGCCAGGCTGGCATCGACTGACTCGAGCCGGCGCCAACCATCCGACCGCGGTCCCACCGGGATCCGACCGGAACGATCCTCGTCCGACGGACGGCGGCTTGCACGCCGCCCCGATCCCCCTCATCTCGATGGCGCGATGCCCATGCCCCACCCTCATAGGCGCTCCCCGGCGCCGGACGTGCGCTTCGTCCTCCCGGCGGGCGCGTCGGCGCTGCGCGACATCAAGGCGCCGCCGGTCAACTTCGGCCGCACGGCGAGCGATTACGGCCGCTGGCGCGCTGGCTTCCCCCCGCACTTCTTCAAGCGGCTGTTCGCCGAGGGCTGGGTCACGCCGGAGGATCGCGTGCTCGACCTCGGCACCGGCACCGGCACCATCGCCCGTGGGCTGGCGTTGCGCGGGTGCCGCGTCACCGGCCTCGACTCGGAGGCGCACCTGCTCGACGAAGCGGCGCGGCTCGACCGCGAGGCGGCGACCGGCGTCGCCTACGTCGAGGGCCGCGCCGAGGCGACCGGCCTGCCCGACGCGTCCTTCGACGTGGTCACCGCCGGGCAGTGCTGGCAGTGGTTCGAACGTAGCCGGGCGGTCGCCGAGGTCGCCAGGGTGCTGCGCCCCGCTGGACGGTTGGTGATCGCGCATTTCGACTGGCTGGCGCAGCGCGACAACGTGGTGGCGATGACCGAGCGGCTCGTCGAGGCGCACAACCCCGACTGGCATCTCGGCAATGCTTCGGGCATCTACCCGCTCTGGCTCGACGACGTGGCGGAAGGCGGCTTCGATGCGCTGGAAACCTTCTCCTTCGACGTCACGGTCGCCTACACCCACGAGGCCTGGCGCGGCCGCATCCGCGCCTCGGCCGGCATCGGCGCCTCGCTCAGCCCCGAGGCGGTGGCGCGCTTCGACGGCGAGCTGGCCGCCGCGCTCGCCGCGGATTGGCCGGACGAACCACTCGTGGTGCCGCACAGGGTGTGGGCGCTGAAGGCCGAGCGGCCGGACTGATCCGGCGTCCTTCCTATCCCATAACGGGGGCGAGAACCGCATGATCACGCTCTACACCTGGTCGACGCCGAACGGCCGCAAGGCTTCCATTATGCTGGAGGAGTGCGGGCTGCCCTACACGGTGCGTCCGGTCGACATCGGCAAGGGCGAGCAGCACGATCCCGCCTTCCTCGCGATCTCGCCCAACAACAAGATCCCAGCGATCGTCGACGACGAGGCCGGCCCGCTGGCGATCTTTGAAAGCGGCGCCATCCTGCACTACCTCGCCGACAAGACCGGCCGCTTCCTCGCGCCCTCCGGCCCGGAGCGTTGGTCGGCGCTGCAGTGGATGCACTGGCAGATCGGCGGGCTCGGGCCGATGCTCGGCCAGCTCGGCTACTTCGCCCTGTACGCCGAGGAGAAGCTGCCCGCCGCCATCGCCCGCTTCACCAAGGAGGCCGACCGTCTCCTCGGCGTGATGGAGCGGCGGCTGGCGACGGTGCCCTACCTCGCGGGTGAGCACTACTCGATCGCCGACATCAGCTGCTACGCCTGGACGCGCGGCGCGGTGGAGCGGATGGCGGAGCCGCTGAAGGAGACGCTGGCGAAGGTGCCGCACGTCAC
>CALMRL010000262.1:0-3651 GCA_937873345.1 uncultured Beijerinckiaceae bacterium
GGCAGATGGTTCACGCGGTTGCGTAGTGGATCGCCACGACCGCCCGCCCCTCCCCAGCCAGTGTCGGACATAGCGCGCGGCGAGCCGCGGCGCGATGAGCTACCTGCCGACGCTGAAGCAGCTGCAATACCTCACCGCCCTGCACCAGCACGGGCATTTCGGCCGGTCGGCGGAGGCGATGTGCGTCACCCAGTCGACCCTCTCGGCCGGGCTGCGCGAGCTGGAAGCGCTGCTCGGCGCCGTGCTGGTCGAGCGTACGCAGCGCGTCGTCCGCTTCACGCCGCTCGGCGAACGAATCGTCGCGAAGGCCTATGTGGTGCTGCGCGAGGCCGACGAGTTGGCGGCGATGGCGAGCGGCTCGGGCAAGCCGCTGTCGGGCGACGTGCGGCTCGGCGTCATCCCGACCATCGCGCCCTTTCTCTTGCCGCTGCTGCTGCCGGAACTGCGGACGAGCTTCCCCGAGCTGAAGCTCTACCTGCGCGAGGACCTCACCGGCTCGGCCTGCGAGGCGTTGATCCGCGGGCAGCTCGACTGCTTGCTGCTCGCCCTGCCCTTTCCTTGCGGCGACGTCATGGTGGCGCCGATCTTCCGCGATCCCTTCCACCTCGCCTTCCACCCCGCCGATTTCGACGGCGCCGCGCCCTTCGTGTTGCCGGAGGCGATCGATGACAGCAGGCTGCTGGTGCTGGAGGACGGGCACTGCCTGCGCGGCCACGCGCTGGAGGCCTGCGGCCGGCCGGAGCTGCGCACCGACACCGCGCACGTCGGCACCTCGCTGCACACGCTGGTGCAGATGGTGGCGAACCGCCTCGGCATGACGCTGCTGCCCGAAATGGCGGTGATGGCGGGCATCCTCGCGGGGACGCCGGTGCAGGCCCGCCCCGTCGTCGGTCGCCATGCCAGCCGCGAGATCGCGCTGGCCTGGCGCAAGTCGAGTCCGCGGGCGGCGGAGTTCACCCTGCTCGCCGAGGCCTTCGAGGAGAGCTGGCGGATGCAGCTGCAGCTCAATTCGCAGCGCGAGGGCGATGAATTCTGAGGGACGGTGCCGCCCGCCCTCACCGCACCTCGTAGAACTCTCGATACCAGGCGACAAAGCGCCCGATCCCCTCCTCGATGCTCGTGCGCGGCGCGAAGCCGACGAGGCGCGCCAGCTCGCGCGTATCGGCGTAGGTCATCGGCACGTCGCCGGGCTGCATCGGCAGCAGCCGCCGCTCCACCTCGCGCCCCGCCGCCTCGCCGATGAGGTCGATGAAGCGGGAGAGTTCGACGGGCTGTTCGTTGCCGATGTTGAGGATGCGGTGCGGCGCCGGCGAGCCGGCGGGGTCGGGCCGGGCGGCGTCGAAGCCCGCATCCTCCGTCGGCGGCTTGTCAATCAGGGCGACGATCGCCTCGACCACGTCGTCGATGTAGGTGAAGTCGCGGCGCATGGCGCCGTGGTTGTAGACGTCGATCGGCCGTCCCTCGAACACCGCCTTCGTAAACTTGAAATAGGCCATGTCCGGCCGCCCCCACGGGCCGTAGACGGTGAAGAAGCGCAGCGCCGTCGCGGGGATCGCGAAGAGGTGCGAGTAGCTGTGCGCCATCAGCTCGTTCGCCCGCTTCGTCGCCGCGTAAAGCGACAGCGGGTGGTCGGCGCCATCGTGCTCGGAGAAAGGCGCCTTCGCGTTCAGCCCATAGACCGAGGACGAGGAGGCGTAGACGAGGTGCGCCGTGCCGACGTGGCGGCAGGCCTCCAGCACCGAAAGGAAGCCGGCGAGGTTGGCGCTGACGTACTCGTCGGGCCGGTCGAGGGAGTAGCGCACGCCCGCCTGCGCGGCGAGGTGGATCACCGCATCGGGGCGGTAGGCCGCCATGTGGCGCCTGAAACCCTCGGCATCCGTCAGGTCGAGTTGCGTAAAGGCGGCGACCCCTTCCAGCCGCTGCAGCCGGGCGCGCTTCAGCGCGAGATCGTAGTAGCCGTTGACGTTGTCGACGCCATCGACGGCGATGCCGCGGGCGGCGAGCGCCCGCGCGAGGTGAAAGCCGATGAAGCCGGCGATCCCGGTGACGAGAACGCGCGCCGCCGGTTGCGAATACATGGTGCCACCCCTCATCGCCGACGGGATCATCCATCCTCCCGCCGGCGCCCCCTAGCACGAAGCGCGGGCGAGCATCACCCCGGGCGGCGCGCGCCCTCACCAGACCCCGGTGTTGCCCATCGACGCCCAAGGCTCGGCGGGCGCCTTGGCGCCACCCTTCTGCAGCAGCTCGATCGAGATGTTATCGGGCGAGCGCACGAAGGCCATGTACCCGTCGCGCGGCGGGCGGTTCACGGTGATGCCAGCCTTCATCAGTCTGTCGCAGGTGGCGTAGATGTCGTCGACCTCGTAGGCGAGATGACCGAAGTTGCGGCCGCCGCCGTAGGTCTCGGCATCCCAGTTGTGGGTCAGCTCCAGTTCCGGTGCGCGCTCGGTTCTCGCCTTACCGGCATCGGCCGGGGCGGCGAGGAAGACCAGAGTGAAGCGTCCCTTCTCGTTGTCTTTGCGGCTCACCTCCTCCAGCCCGAACACCTTGCAGTAGAAGTCGAGTGACCGCTCCAGGTTCTCGACGCGGACCATGGTGTGCAGGTATCTCATGACGGGTCTCCCGATGGCTGCCGCCCGGCAACGCGCGTCGCGCCCCTTCGCTCCGATGCCAAGCTGCGCGGCGAGGCGCTTCCCCGGCGACGGCATCGCCTGCTACAGGCATCGGGTTTTCCAAAAACCGCCGACGCATTCTTCGGTCCGATGCGCCAGGGCGTCGGGCCGATCCTCCCCGAGCCCGCGATGACCGACGCCGCCGCCGACAAGCGCAAGGAACGCGCAGCCCTAGTCTCGCTCGGCGTCAAGGTCGCGCTGACCCTGGCGAAGTTCGCCGCCGCCGCCCTGTCGGGGTCGCTCGCCCTCTTGTCGGAGGCCGGCAACAACCTCGGCGACATCGCCACGACGCTCATCTCCTTCGTCTCGATCCGCGCCGCCGCGCGTCCGGCCGACGAGGACCACCACTTCGGCCACGCCAAGGTCGAGGCGGTGTCGGCGCTGGTGCAGACCGGCTTCCTGTTCGCCCTCACGCTGTTCGTGCTGATCGAGGCGGCGAAGCGTGTCGTCAACGGCGCCGGCGCGGCGGCGCCGGGTCCCTTCTCCTTTGCCGTGCTGGCACTGTCGATCGTCGTCGACCTCGCCCGCTGGTGGTCGCTGAGGCGCTTGGCACGGGAAACGCGCTCCGCCGCGCTCGCCGCCGACGCGCTGAACTTCGCCACCGACATCGTCGCCTCGCTGATGGCGCTCGCCGGCCTCGCGGCGACGGCGGTGGGCTTCCGCTACGGCGACACGCTGGCGGCGGTCGGCGTCGCGGGCTTCGTCGGCATCGCCGGCTACCGGCTCGGCCGCGACACCATCGACGCCCTGGTCGACGCCGCACCGAAGGGGCTCGACGGGCCGCTGCGACGGACGATCCTCGCGGTGCCCGGCGTGGTCTCGATCGAAGCGCTGCGGCTGCGCCCGCTCGGCGCCGCCGTGACGGGCGAGGCCATCATCGGCGTCCCCCGCGCGCTGTCGCTGGAGCGCGTCGCGACGATCAAGGCGGCGATCGGCGAGGCGGTCGCCGCCGGCCGCGCACATCTCATCCTGCCCT
>CALMRL010000262.1:3661-3956 GCA_937873345.1 uncultured Beijerinckiaceae bacterium
GGCACCGGCATCATGGTGACCGCCGAGCCGGTGGCGCTCGACGACGAGACGGTGGTGGAGCGCGTGCTGTTCATCGCCAACCGACGCCGCGTGCCGGTGCACCACGTCACCGTGCAAACGCTCGGCCAGCGCCGCGCGGTGTCGTTCGACGCCGAGTTCGACGGTCGCCTCAGCCTCGCGCAGGCGCACGACGCCGTCACCGGCCTCGAAGCGGCGATCGCCGACGAACTCGGCGAGGGCGTCGAGATCGAGAGCCACATCGAGCCCCTCGAATTGAAGGAGTTGGCCGGCCGCG
>CALMRL010000263.1 GCA_937873345.1 uncultured Beijerinckiaceae bacterium
CGGCCGAGCAGCGCCAGGGCGGCCGCCGGATTGGGCACGCCGGCGAAGGCGGTCGCGATCGCCCGCGGGCGCGGCACGAGCTTCAGCACCGCCGCGGTGATGATGCCGAGCGTGCCTTCCGAGCCGATGAACAGGTGCTTCAGATCGTAGCCGGTGTTGTCCTTGCGCAGCTTCGACAGGTTCGACAGCACCGAGCCATCGGCCAGCACCACCTCGATACCGTTCACCAGCTCGCGAGCGTTGCCGTGGGCGATCACGTTGACGCCGCCGGCGTTCGTGGCGAGGTTGCCGCCGATCGTGCATGATCCCCCCGAGGCGAGCCACAGGGGGAATTCGCGATTCACCTGCTCGGCGGCGGCGCGCGCGGCATCCAAGGTCATGCCGGCCTCGACGGTGAGCGTATCGCTTACGGGATCGATCTCGCGTAGCGCGTCGAGGCGGCGCAGCGAAAGCACGATCGATCGGCCCGAGCCGTCCGGCGTCTGGCCGCCGACGAGTCCGGTGTTGCCGCCCTGCGGCACCACGCAGGTGCGCGTCGCTTGGCAGAGCCGCAGCACCGCCGCCACTTCGTCGCGCGTCTTCGGTCGCACAACCCCAAGCGTCCGGCCACGATAAAGGCCGCGCGGTTCGCGAAGGTAGGGCAGAGTGTCGGCCTCGGCGTCGAGCAGGTTGCCCGTGCCGACGATGGCGCGCAACCGCGCCCGCAGCTCGTCCGGGGGCAGGGTGATCGTCTCGTGCGTCATCGATGACAAGGTAGGCTGCGCGGTGCAACGCGTCGAGACCGAGGCTCAGCCGAGCAATCGGCGCGCCGCCTTGCGCTTGGCGCGGCGGAACACCGCGACGATCTCCAGGTGGGCGGAGTAGCGGAACTGGGCGACCGGCACGGCCTCGTCGCATCGGAAGCCGGCGGCTGACAGGATCGCCGCGTCGCGGGCGAAGCTCGCCGCATCGCAGGCGACGCTGGCGACGGCGGCAATATTGGAGGCGGCGATCGCCCGCACCTGCGACTCGGCACCGGCGCGCGGCGGGTCGAGGCAGACCGCATCGACGCCGGCGAGTTCGGCCGGCGTCAGCGGCCGGCGGTGCAGATCGCGCATCTCGGTGGCGACGCGGCGCAGGCCCGGCGTCGCCCGCGCCGCGCGGTCGAGGGCGAGAAGCGATGCCTTCTCCGTGTCCACCGCCAGCACTTCGGCATGGCCGGCGAGGCGCAGCGCGAAGGTGCCGACACCGCAGAAGAGGTCGGCGATGCGCTTCGCCCCGGCGAGTGCGGCGACGACGCGCGCCGCCAGCGCCGCCTGCAGGAAGGAACCGGGCGGCAGCTCGACCAGCGCGGCACCGACGGCAAGCGTCGGCTTGCGCCGCTCCAGCACGATGGCGCCGTGATTCGACAGCCGCGCGAGGTCGTGCTTGGCAGCAAGGGCGACGAGGCGCTGCCGCTCGTCGTCGAGAAGCGGTCCACGGCCGCGCAGGTCGATGTCCATTCCCTCTACCGTCGCCGTGCAGCCGATGTCGAGCGGCTTGCCGGCCGTCGCCAGCGTTGTGGCGATCGCCCGCGCCGCCGGCAGCGCGCCGGTGAGGCCGGGGGCCAGGATCGGGCAGGCGTCGACCGCGACGATGGCGTGCGAGCGGGCCTGCATGTAGCCCGTGACGGTGCGCCCGTCCGGCCCTGTGCGGGCGTGGAAGACCGCTCGGCGCCGCCCTTCGCCGTGCGCGTCGACGAGGGGCGCGACCTTGATGTCCGCGGACGCCAGCGCCTCGATCAGCAGCCCTCGCTTCCATGCGCGATAGGCCGGCTCGGCGTAGGCTTGCACTGCGCAGCCGCCACAGCGGGTGAACCACGGGCAGATCGCCGCCGTGCGATCGGGTCCGGCGTCGAGCAGCCCGACGATGTCGCCGCGATCACCGTCGGGGATGACGCTCACCTCGTCGCCGGGAAGGGCGTAGGGGATGCGGAAGCCTCCGCCCACGCCCTCGCCGCGCCGCCCCAGCCGCTCCACCCGGACCCGGACCGGGCTATCGGTCACGCCGCGACGCCGCGCAGGAAGAAGGCCACCGCCGCCCGCGTCCGCTGCGCCAACTGCTCGCGGTCGAGTGTCACGCCGAGCAGGGCGAGGCGAGAGGCGCGTCCCAGCACCAGGGCGAGGAACATGTCGGCCGCGAGCGGGATGTCGCCGAGCCGGTAGCGGGGGTCGCCGCCGTGCCGCCTCAGCACGGCCTCGACGATCCCGGCCTGCCGGCCGTAGCCCTCGCGCACGGCCATCTCGGCGAGATCGGGGAAGTTCGGCGCCTGCGCCGACAGGATGCGGCCGAGCGCGACGGCGCCGGGGGTGAACATCTTCCCGAGCAGGCCGTCGGCGACGCGTTGCAATCCACAGGCGAGATCGTCGCCGGTGGAAGCGGCCTCGATCTCCAGCGGCTCGTACACCTCCATGATCCGCCGCCGCAGCACGGCGGCGAACAACGCGGCCTTGTCCTGATAGCGAGCGTAGAGCGTCGCCTTGCCGACGCCGGCCGCCTCGGCGACGCGATCCATCGCGGTCGCCTCGAAGCCCTGCTCCATGAACATCGCGGCGGCGATCTCCAGCAGCCGCTCGTCGCGCTCGGCCGCGGCCGCTCGGGTCGGGCGGCCGCCGCGCGGGCGACGCTCTTCGGTCGGCTCGGCGGGCAACAGTACGTGTCTCCCAATCTTGACCCGGCGGCTGTGGCATCGCTGCACGGCCGACGCAAGTTCGACGGCGTAGCCTCGCGGAGCCTTGAAATGGCCCATCTCCAGAAATAGAACTATACCGTTCCGTTTTGATAGGCGATCCCGTGACCGCGACCACTCTCGATAACCCCTCCCTTCGCGCGCGGGCCGACGAGGCACCGGCCGCCGCCAAGCAGGTCCGCTTCTCGCCCAAGCGGGTGGTCCTGCTGTTGCTCGGCGCCGGCGTCGGCGCCTATGCCGCGCACTGGGGCTGGCACTGGTGGCAGGTCGGCCGCTTCGAGGTCGCGACCGACGACGCCTTCCTGCAAGCCGACAAGGTGATCGTGGCGCCGAAGGTCGGTGGCTTCGTCGCCGAGCTGATGGTCGGCGACAACCAGGCCGTCCACGCCGGCGAGGTCCTCGCACGGATCGACGACCGCGACTACCAGGTGGTGCTGCTGCAGGACGAGGCCGACCTCGACAAGAGCAAGGCGAGCCTCGAAGGCGTCGCCTCGGCGCTGATCCAGCAGCAGGCGCGCATCGTCGAGGCCGAGGCCGACCTTGCCAACGCCCAGGCCGCGCTGGCCTTCGCCCGGCAGGAGGCGAAGCGCTATAACGATCTCTACGCCTCCGGCGCAGGCACCACGCAGCGTTCGCAGCAGGCGACCTCCGACCTCGCGATCCGGCAGGCGGGCGTCGACAAGGCCGTTGCCGCCCTCGACGCCGCGCGCAAGCAGGTCGACGCCTTGCGCTCGCTGGAGGGCGCCGCCCGCGCCAGCCTGCGCCGCGCCGAGATCAACCTCTCCCAGGCCAAGCTGAACATCGGCTACACCACGGTCACCGCGCCGATCGACGGCGTCGTCGGCGATCGCTCGGTGCGCAAGGGGCAATTGGTGCAGCCGGGCACCGGCCTGCTCACCGTGGTGCCGATGGGCGAGGCGATCTTCCTCGTCGCGAACGTCAAGGAGACGCAAGTCGGCGCGATGCGCGAGGGGCAGCGCGCCGCTGTCACCGTGGACGCCTTTGGCGACCACGTCTTCCACGGACGGATCGTCTCCTTCGCGCCGGGCACCGGCTCGCAGTTCGCCCTGCTGCCACCCGAGAACGCCACCGGCAACTTCACCAAGATCGTGCAGCGCGTGCCGGTGAAGATCGCGCTGGACGGCGGCGACCCCTTGACGGAACGTCTGCGCCCCGGCCTGTCGGCGGAAGCGACGGTGGACATCCGCGACGAGACGGCGCCGGGCGTCGCGATAGCCAGCCGGGCGGCGCGGTGAGCGCTCCCGCCGCCGCCGAGCGAGCGAGCCTCAAGGACTGGCTGGCGCTGATCGGCGGCGTGCTCGGCGCCTTCACAGCCATCCTCGACATCCAGATCACGAACTCCTCGCTTGCCGACATCCAGGGCGGCATCGGCGCCTCGGTCGACCAGGGGTCATGGATCTCCACCGCCTACCTGATGGCGGAGATCATCGTCATCCCCCTCACCGGCTGGCTCGGCGGCGTGTTCGGGCTACGCCGCTATCTCGCGTGCAACACAGCGCTGTTCATCGCCTTCTCGGTCCTTTGCGCGCAATCGACCTCACTCGGCCAGCTGATCGCCTTCCGCGCCGGCCAGGGCTTCACCGGCGGCGTGCTGATCCCGACCGCCATCACCATCCTGCGCACCCGCATCCCCAAGGCGCAGCAGGGCATCGGCATCACGATCTTCGGTTTGACCGCCACCTTTGCCCCGGCGATCGGCCCCTCGATCGGCGGCTGGCTCACCGAAGCCTTCTCCTGGCACTACATCTTCTACCTCAACCTGATCCCCGGCCCGATCGCCGCCGCCCTCCAGCTCACCGCGCTTGCCGACCAGCGCCCGCGCTGGCGCGAGTTGCTCGACGGTGACTGGTTCGGCGTGGCGGCGATGGCGATCGGTCTATCCACCATGACCTTCGTTCTGGAGGAGGGGCAGCGCAGGGAGTGGTTCGAGTCCGACGAGATCGTGCGGGCGAGCGTCGTGTCGATCGTCGGTATCGCCCTGTTCCTGGTCCGCGAGCTGACGGCGCGCCGACCCTTCATCAACCTTCGGGTGCTCGCCAATCCGACGATCGGCGGCTCGACGGCCTTGATGGTGGTGCTCGGCGCCGTGTCGCTGGGCTCGACCTACGTCATTCCTCTGTACTGCGCGCAGATCCAGCACTACAGCGCCCGACAGATCGGTTGGGTGGTGATGTGGAGCGGCATCCCGCAGCTCTTCGTGTTTCCGCTGATGCCAGTGCTGATGCGCCGCTTCGACCCGAGGGTGCTGGTCGGCACGGGCCTGCTGCTCTTCGCGGCCTCCTGCTTCCTGAACGTCAACCTGACCCACGATGTCGGCATGGATCAGCTGGTCCTGCCGCAGCTTCTGCGCGCCGCGGGGCAACCCCTGTTCTCCATCCCCCTGTCGCAGCTCTCGACCGCCGGGCTGCCGCCGCGCGACACGGCGGATGCCTCGGCGCTCTCCAACATGATGCGCAACCTCGGCGGGTCGCTCGGCATCGCGCTTCTTTCCACCGTGATCGCGCGGCGCGAGGTGATGCACTTCTCCGCGATCGCCGAGGCGATGACCGAGAACTCGATCAGGGTGCAAGAGCGCCTCCACGCCCTGATCGCCGGCATGCACGCCGATCCCGCGATCGCGCGGGGCAGGGCGCTGGCGACGCTGGCTGGCCAGGTGCGGCGCGAGGCCACGGTGATCGCCTATGCCGACGCCTTCTGGCTCACCGGCGTGCTGCTCCTCGGCAGCCTCCTGACGCTGGCGGTCCTGCGCCGCCCGGGCCGCACGGCGGGCGCTGCGCCGGCGCACTAAACCTTCGCGGCTCTGCGCCGTTGCCGGGCAGAACCAGCGGAGTCGTCCTGCATGAGCCATCCCGTCCTGCAGCCCCGCAACGTCGCCGTCGTCACCGGCGGCGCTTCGGGCATCGGCCTCGCCGCGGCGCGCGCCTTCCAAAAGCTCGGGCTGCGCGTCGCCATCGCCGACCTGCCAAGCGAGAAGCTGCAGGCCGCCGAGGCCGAGCTTGGCTGCTCCGGCGTCGTCATGGCGGTGCCGACGGATGTATCGGAGGAGGGGGCGCTGCATCGGCTGGAGGCGACGGTGCTCGAGAAGCTCGGGCCGATCGACGTGCTGATGAACAATGCCGCGGTGCAGCCGGGCTCCGACATCTTCGGCCCCGCCGCCGCATGGTCGGCGGTGATCGGCACCAACCTGCTCGGCGTCGTCCACGGCACGCAGGCGATCGTACCGGGCATGATCGAACGCGGGCGGCCGGGGCTCGTCATCAACACGGGGTCGAAGCAGGGTATCACCACGCCGCCGGGCGATCCCGCCTACAACGTCGCCAAGGCCGGCGTGAAGGCCTTCACCGAGGCTCTGCAGCACCACCTGCGCAACCAGGAGGCATGCCGCATCACGGCGCACCTCCTCATCCCCGGCTTCGTTTTCACCGGCCTCACCGCGCGCGGTCGCACGGAGAAGCCCGAGGCGGCCTGGACGGCGGAGCAGACCGTCGACTTCATGCTGCAGTCGCTGGAGCGAGGCGACTTCTACATTCTGTGCCCTGATAACGACGTGCCGCGCGAGACCGACGAGCGCCGCATCCTCTGGGCCGCCGGCGACATCGTCGAAAACCGTCCGCCGCTGTCGCGATGGCACGAGAAGTACACCGACGCCTTCAAGGCCTTTGCCGCGCAACCGCGGCCGCACGTCGAGTGATTTGCTGCTAGAAGGGGCACGCCAGCCGCAGGACGACCCATGCCCGCCTACGTCATCGCCCGCTTCGACATCTTCGATCCCGAGGGCGCCAAAAGCGCCTATCCCCGCTACGTAGAGGAAGCGAAGGGTGCCTATGGCTCGACCGGCGCGGTATTCCTGGTGCGCGGCGGCGCGGCGCACGCCGTCGAGGGATCGGCACGCGGGCGCAATGTCGTCATCGGCTTCCCCACGCTTGCCGCCGGGCGGCTGTGGTTCGCCTCCGACATCTATCAGGCGGCCCGCGTCCACCGCCTTGCCGTCGCCGAGGGCGAGATGGCGCTGGTGGAGGGACTGAGCGAGGCGCTGCCACCTGTCGGAGGCACGCCGAAGAAGGGCTACTGGATCGGCCGCTACGATGTGCGCGACACGGAGCCCTACAAGGTCTACCTCGAAGGGGCGGCACCAGCCTTCGAGCGCCACGAGGCCACCTTTCTCGCCCGCGGCGGCGCCACCGAGGCGCTGGAAGGCGTCGCCCGTCAACGTAACGCGCTGATCGAGTTCCCAAGCGTGCAGCACGCTCTCGACTGCTACCATTCCGACGCATACCAGGCGGCGCGCGCCCACCGCGCGGATGTGGCGACCGCCGAGATCGTCATCGTCGAGGGGGCATGAGCGCCGAGGCCCGCGCCGCGCGCATCGGGGTCGTCACGGCGTCGGACCGGGCCAGCGCCGGGGTCTATCGCGACGAGAGCGGCCCGGCGATCGAGGCGTGGCTCGGCCAGGCGCTCACGACGCCTTTCACGATCCTGCGCCGGATCATCCCCGACGACCTCGAGACCGTGACGGACACGCTCCTCGACCTCATCGACGCCGAGCGTTGCGACCTCGTCCTCACCACCGGCGGCACCGGCCCCGGCCCGCGCGACCTCGTGCCGGAAGCGACGCTGGCGGTAGCCGAGCGCACCTATCCCGGCTTCGGAGAGCTGATGCGGGAGGCAAGTCTGCGCGACGTGCCGACCGCGATCCTGTCCCGGCAGATGGCGGCGCAGCGTGGCCGTTGCCTCGTCATCAACCTGCCCGGCAAGCCCGGTTCGATCGCGACCTGCCTCGATGCGATCTTCGCCGCCGTGCCCTACTGCCTCGACCTGATCGGCGCCGCGAGGCTGGAGACCGAACCCGCCGTGATCGCCGCCTTTCGTCCGAAAGGCGCGTGATCGCGTCATGCCGAGCGAGGCGCCGGGCACGAAGGTTGCGTCACGCCGTCGAGCGACCTAGAACGCCCGCCTTCGAAGGGCCGGGCTCCTCCGCCCACTAATTGCCCGATGAGCAGCGAGCCCTCCTTGGCCATATCCGCCGCGATCACGCATCTCACGCAGTACAGCTACGACCGGATGGTGGGCATCGGTCCTCAGGTGATCCGCCTGCGTCCGGCGCCGCACTGCCGCACGCCGATCCGCTCCTATTCGCTGAAGGTCGAGCCGGCCGACCATTTCCTGAACTGGCAGCAGGACCCGCACGGCAACTGGCTGGCTCGCCTCGTCTTTCCGAATCGCGCCCGCGAGCTGACGATCACGGTCGACCTCGCCGTCGACCTCGACGTGCAGAACCCTTTCGACTTCTTCGTCGAAGACTACGCCACCAACTATCCTTTCCGCTACGAGTCCGAGCTTGCAAAGGAACTCGCGCCCTATCTCGAAACCGAGGCGGTCGGGCCGGCGATGCGGGATTTCCTCGCCGAGCTGCCGCGGGGAGGCGAGGGCTCCGGCCTGACCACCGCGGACTTCCTCGTCGACCTGAACAGCCGCCTCGCGGCTCGGATCAAGTACCTGATCCGCATGGAGCCCGGCGTGCAGGAGCCGGAGGAGACGCTGTCGCTGCGTTCAGGCTCGTGCCGAGACACCGCCTGGACGCTGGTGCAGGTGCTTCGAAACCTCGGGATCGCCGCGCGTTTCGTGTCCGGCTACCTCATCCAGCTCAAGGCCGATATCGATCCCGTCGAGGGGCCTCTCGGCACGCGCGTCGACTTCACGGACCTCCATGCCTGGGCGGAAGCCTACGTGCCGGGAGCCGGCTGGATCGGGCTCGACGCCACCTCCGGCCTGCTCTGCGCCGAGGGGCATATCCCTGTCTGCGCCACCCCGCACTACCGCTCGGCGGCGCCGATTACGGGGCTGGTCGACCATGCCGAGGTGACCTTCGCCTACGACATGCAGGTGCGCCGCATCCGCGAGACGCCGCGCATTTCCGCGCCCTTCTCCGACGAGGCGTGGATCGAGCTGGACAGGCTCGGGGAACGCATCGACGCCGAGCTGAACGCTGCGGACGTGCGCCTGACGATGGGCGGCGAGCCGACCTTCGTGTCGATCGACGACTACGAAGCGTCGGAGTGGAACTCGGCGGCGGTCGGCGAGACCAAGCAGGGCTTCGCCGACAGGCTCATCCGCAAATTGCGCAGCCGATTCGCGCCCGGCGGGATGCTGCACTACGGCCAGGGCAAGTGGTATCCCGGCGAGACGCTGCCGCGCTGGGCCTACGCCCTGTACTGGCGCCGCGACGGCAAGCCGATCTGGACCGATCCGGACCTCATCGCCCCCGTTCCCCGCACCCTGACCGCCGAGCAGAAGGCTGCCTCGCCGATGGCGCCGGCCGAGCTGGAAGCGCTGCATGCCGGGGCGGCGGCCTTCACCGCCGGCATCGCGCGCAACCTTGGCATCGAGGCCGGCAATGTCGTGCCGGCCTTCGAGGACGCGGCGAGCTGGCTGCTGCGCGAGGGCAACCTGCCCGACAACGTGTCACCGCTCGATCCCAGGATCGACGATGCGGAAGAGCGCAACCGGATGATCCGCACCTTCACCCGCGGTCTGTCCAAGCCGTCAGGATATGTCCTGCCGGTGCAGCGCTGGAACACCCGCGCGCAGCCCGACGGACGATGGTCGTCCGAGCGCTGGAAGCTCAGGCGCGGCCACCTCTTCCTGGTGCCTGGCGACTCGCCGGTCGGCTACCGCCTGCCGCTGTCTTCGCTGCCGCACGTGCCGCCTGCATCCTATCCCTTCATCAACGACGCCGACCCGACGCGTGCCGTCGATCCGCTGCCCGATCCCGCGGCGCTGACGCCGCCGGCGGCCGCGGCTCTGCCCTACGAGCGCATGGCCGAGCCGCAGCGTCGGGGGCAGGAGCCGACGCCGGTGAAGGGCGAGATCGCGGTGCGCACCGCGCCCTCGATCTCGACCTTCACC
>CALMRL010000264.1 GCA_937873345.1 uncultured Beijerinckiaceae bacterium
TCATCGCCGAAGGGCCTTCCTCGTGCGCCTCGACGCGGATGGTGATGAAGCGCAGCACGTCCTCGTTGAGGCCGAGCTGCCTCTCCATCTCGGCGATCGCCGGAGCCGGCGCGTCGATGTTGAGCAGCGAGAAGTGCGCCTTGCGGTTCTTCTTGATGCGGTAGGCGAGCGACTTGACGCCCCAGTACTCGACCTTAGCGAAGGCGCCGCCGAGGCCTTCGACAATGCCCTTCATCTGCTCGGTCAGCGCCTCGACCTGTTGGGCCGAAACGTCCTGCCGCGCCATGAAGACGTGTTCGTAGAGAGCCATCGGCCCGCGTGCCTTTCTCATGTCCGGTCCCGGCGCCAAGCCCTTCGGGCCCCGGAAAGGCCCGACGGAGATCACCACGAAGGCGGGGACACGGGATGCGCGGTCCGGATGCCCTAAAGACATCCGCCCATCCGGACAAGCCGGACCATCCGTTCAGCCCCCGGCCGGAACGAAGCGAGCCTTATACAGCATGTTGATGGAGGCGCAAGCGGCGCCGCTGCTTGTCAGTCCCCCGCAGCCGATCTATACCGCGGACGAGCGCTGCATCGCTCCCGCGCCCATCGTCTAGCGGTCTAGGACGTCGCCCTTTCACGGCGGAGACACGGGTTCGATTCCCGTTGGGCGTGCCAGTTCAAATCTCTTGCCCGTGTCGGGAGTCGATCCCGCCGCTTTAATTCCGCTTCTTGCCGTGGTCCTCCAGGTAGAGCGACGCAACCTGTCGGTCGGCTTCGGTAGCCGCGCCCTCTGCCCGCGCGTAGAGGTCGAGGATCCAGGCGTCCCCGACCTTGTCGGTGACGCCGTCGCGCGCCATCGAAAGCCACATCAGGCCCTTGGCGCGCTGCGGCGGCGTCGCGCCGTAGCCGTTGAACAGGAGCTGTCCGAGCAGCGCCTGCGAGGCGATGTGACCCTTGTCGGCGGCGAGATAGAGCCAACGCGCGGCCTGGCGCTCGTCCTTCGTCGTGCCGGTGCCGTCGAGGAACATGCGGGCGAGGTTGTACTGCGCGCCGGCGTCGCCGAAGTTCACCGCCGCGAAGCGGAACAGGTCGAGTGCCCGCTCGGGATTGGCGGCGATGCGGCTGCCCTCGATGCCGTTGAGGTTGTAGGCGCCGAGCGCGACGAAGGCCGAGGCGATGAAGGGAGCTTCCCGCGGATCGGCGGCGTCGTCGTCGTAGCCGTCGACGATCTGCGAGAAATACTCGAAGGCTTTTCCGTCGTCGCGCGGCACCCCTTCGCCGGCCGCGTACATCTTGCCGAGCTTCCATTGCGCCAGCGATTCGCCGCCCTCGGCGGCATAGCGCAGCGCGGCGACGGCGTTGCCGCCCCTGCCGGCGCGCACACCCTCCAGCCCGGCACGCAACGCCGCCTTGGGGTTCTTGAAAATCGGCAGCGGCGCGGGCCGGCGATCGTCGGCGCGGGGCTCGGTGGCCGCGCCATCGAAAGCCTGCGCCGCCGGCAGGTCGATCGGCGTCAGGCCGCCCGCCAGCCCCGCGAGCAGGACGACCGACGGCAGGAGGCGCCGCGCGTCACGTCTCGGCATAGACATGCGTCTCGCCCTTCTGGCCGGGATGGGTCACAGCGCCGTTCACCGCCGGGCCGACGGTCTGGGCGTAGCGCCAGATCGCGCCCGAGCCGAAGGCGTGCGGGCGCGGCGTCCACGCCTTGCGCCGCTCGGCCAGCTCGTCTTCGGGGACGTGCAGGTCGAGCACCCCCTCGATCGCGTCGATGGTGATGATGTCGCCGTCGCGCACCAGCGCGATCGGACCGCCGACTGCCGCCTCCGGACCGACGTGGCCGACGCACATGCCCCGCGTGGCCCCGGAGAAGCGCCCGTCGGTGATCAGCGCCACCTTGCCGCCCGTGCCCTGGCCGTAGAGGGCGGCGGTGGTCGCCAGCATCTCGCGCATGCCGGGGCCACCCTTCGGACCCTCGTAGCGGATCACGAAGACGCAACCCTCTTCATAACGGCGTTCGGAGACCGCGGCGAAGCAGTCCTCCTCGCAGTCGAAGCACAGGGCCGGGCCGGTGAAGCGCTGGGCGTCCGCCGCCATGCCGGCGACCTTGACGATGCCGCCCTCCGGCGCCAGCGTGCCCTTGAGCCCGACGATGCCGCCGGTGACGGTGATCGGCTTATCGGCCGGACGCACCACGTCCTGGTGCTCGTTCCACTTCACGGATGCCATGTTCTCGGCCATCGTCCGCCCGGTCACGGTGAGGCAGTCGCCGTGCAGGAAGCCGTTGTCGAGCAGCGTCTTCATCAGGATCGGGATGCCGCCGGCCTCGAACATGTCCTTGGCAACGTAGCGCCCGCCGGGCTTGAGGTCGGCGATGTAGGGCGTGCGCTTGAAGATCGCGGCGACGTCGAAGAGGTCGAACTTGATGCCGCACTCGTTGGCGATCGCCGGCAGGTGCAGCGCGGCGTTGGTCGAGCCGCCCGACGCGGCGACGACCGTGGCGGCGTTCTCCAACGCCTTTAAGGTGACGATGTCGCGTGGGCGAATGTTGCGGGCGATCAGCTCCATCACCTGGCTGCCGGCGACGGCGCAGAGCTGGTCGCGCACTTCATACGGCGCCGGCGCGCCGGCGGAGTACGGCAGGGCAAGCCCGATCGCTTCGGAGACGGTGGCCATGGTGTTGGCGGTGAACTGCGCGCCGCAGGCGCCGGCCGAGGGGCAGGCGACGTGCTCCAACTCGTCGAGGTCGTCGTCGCTCATCGCGCCAACGGAATGCTTGCCGACCGCCTCGAACAGGTCCTGCACGGTCACTTCCTGGCCGCGGAACTTGCCGGGCAGGATCGAGCCGCCGTAGATGAACACGGAGGGCACGTTGAGGCGCACCATCGCCATCATCATGCCGGGTAGCGACTTGTCGCAGCCCGCCAAGCCCACCAGCGCGTCGTAGCAGTGGCCGCGCATCGTCAGCTCGACGGAATCAGCGATGACGTCGCGCGACACCAGCGAGGCCTTCATGCCCTGGTGGCCCATGGCGATGCCGTCGGTTACGGTGATGGTGCAGAACTCGCGCGGCGTGCCGTTGGCGGCGGCCACCCCCTTCTTCACCGCCTGCGCCTGGCGCATCAGCGAGATGTTGCAGGGCGCAGCCTCGTTCCAGCAGGAGGCGACGCCGACCAGCGGCTGGTGGATCTGCTGCGTGGTCAGGCCCATCGCGTAGAGGTAGGAACGGTGCGGCGCCCGCGCGGGCCCCTCCGTGACGTGGCGGCTCGGCAGCTTGGCCTTGTCGAACACCCGAGCATCCATGAACGCGACCGATCCCATCCAGATAGCGGGCAAGGCCCTGGCCTTCCCGCTCCGACACCGCTAGTGAACGTCCGTCGTTGTACCCCGACATCACCCGCCGAGTCGGCAAGCGCGATTTCCGGCGCTCTCGACTTCGATCCCCATGCGCCGCGGTCGACCCGGAGTTAGCGAGTCGATCGTGGCTGAAAAGCGTCTCGTGGGAGGGCGTGCCGCGATGCCTTGCGGCTGTGTCGACCGGGCCACAAGGCCGACGTGGCGCCAAGGTCCGAGGCACGGCTCATCGAAGTATCGATGTGTTAGCAGATGATGACTGCAGGCTCCTCTCGTCAGGGGGCACAGCGTCGCGGCCGTCCCTCACCCGGCGAAGGGCAGCGCGTCCGGAAAGGCCTCGCCCCGCAGCCAGCCGAGCATCGCCGGCCAGAGGGATGCGCGGAAGCGGTCGTGGAAGGGGGCGAAGTGGCCGATCGTCGGCACGCCCCAGTCGGCGGGCTCGAGGAGGGCGACGGAGCGCCGGGCGGCGGTGAAGTAAAGCAAGGTGCGGCGCACCGCGGGCAGCGTGGCGTAGGGATCGTCGGTGGCGGCAAGGGCAAGCAGCGGCGCCTGAAGCAAGGTGAAGCCGGCGACCACGCCATCGCGCTCGAGCAGGGGGTGCGAGGTCTCCAGCCGGGCACCGCGCCGCGCCCAGTCCAGCGCCACGCCGCGCGGCAGATCCTCCAGCCAGCCGAGCCGCCGGCCGGGAAAGTGGCCGAGCAGCAGCGCCGCCGCCGGCATCGCGACGTGCCAGCGCCACCAGAGCCGCAGACGCTTCCCGGCGGCATAGTCGCGCCAGTAGGCGTATTGCGCACCAACCATGAGCACGCGGTCGAGGGTCGGCGCGCTCGCGGCATAGCCGACCAGGACGCCGCCGATGGAATGGCCGACGACGGCGAGCGGCTTCGGCAGATCGCGGGCTTGGCGCAGCACCGCCTCCAGGTCGAGGCGGCCCCAGTCGGCCCAGCGCAGGCGAAGCGTGCGGAGGTCGGCTGGCCGTGAGCCGCCGATGCCGCGGTAGTCGAAGGTGACGACATGGAGGCCCGCCTCGGCGAGGAAGGCGGCGAAGCGGCCGTAGTAGCGAGCGAGAACACCGGTCGCCGGGGCGACCACCACCGTTCCGCCCTGCCCCGGCCCAGCCGGACGCCACAGCTGTGCAGCGAGGGCGAAGCCGTCGGCACAGACGAGGCGCAGCGGCTCCGGCGCGATCACCCTCCGTCGCCGAGCCGCGACAGCGCCAGCTCCAGCCTGCCCAAGCGCTCCTGCGTTTCGCGAAGCCGCTCCTGCTGCTCCTCGACCACCTCCGGCTTGGCGCGGGCGAGGAAGTCGGCGTTGCCGAGCTTCGCCCCGATCTTCCCCGCCTCGCCGCGCTGCTTCGCGATGTCCTTGATGAGCCGCGCACGTTCGGCGGCGACATCGATGAGGCCTTCCAGCGGCAGGGCGATGAGCGAGTCGCGCACCGGCAGCTGCGCCGACAGGCGAGGCGCCTCCGCCACCGCCTCGATCGAGGCGAGGCGCGCCATCCGCTTCAGCGTGTCGCCCCAGCGCGCGGCGCGCTCCGCCACCGCCCGATCGGAGCCGACGACGAGCAGCGGCACTTGGCTCCCTGCCGGCACGTTCATCTCGGTGCGAACCGAGCGCACGGCGGAGACGAGATCGATGACCCAGCCGACCTCGCGCTCGGCCTCGTCGTCGCGTAGGCCTGCCGGCTCGCTCCACGACGCCAATGCCAGCAAGGATGCGCGGGGGGGTCCCTCGCGTCCTTTGATCGTCCATAGTTCCTCGGTGAGGAAGGGCATGAAGGGGTGCAGCAGCCTGTAGGCTTCGTCGAGCACGTGGGCGACGGTGGCGCGCGTCTCGTCGCGCCGGTCCTCCGCCTCCTGGCCCTCCGCGCCCTGCAGCAGCGGCTTGGCCAGCTCGAGGGACCAATCGCAGAGCACCCCCCAGACGAAGCGGTAGGCGGCGTCGGCCGCCTCGTTGAAGCGGTAGGCCTCGATCGCCGTCGCCACAGCAGAAGCGGCGCGCTCCGCCTCGCCGACGATCCAGCGGTTGAGCACCTCCCTCGCCTCGCGCGGCGCGTAGCCGGCGACGCGGACGCAGCCGTTGATCTCGGCGAAACGCGAGGCGTTCCACAGCTTGGTCGCGAACGAGCGGTATCCGTCGACCCGCCCCACCGCCATCTTGACGTCGCGGCCCTGCACGGCGAGCACCGCCAACGTGAAGCGCAGCGCGTCGGCGCCGAAGCGATCGATGCCGGCGGGATAGTCGCGCTTGGTCGCCTGCGCGACGCGGGCGACGTCCTTGCGGTCAGTCAGCGATCCCGTGCGCTTGGCGACGAGGGCGTCGAGCCCGATGCCGTCGATGAAGTCGAGCGGGTCGAGGACGTTGCCGAGCGACTTCGACATCTTGGCGCCGCGCTCGTCGCGCACCAGCGCGTGCATGTAGACGTCGCGGAACGGCACCTCTCCCGTCAGGTGAAGACCCATCATCATCATCCTGGCGACCCAGAAGAAGATGATGTCGAAGCCCGTCACCAGCGCGTCGTTGGGACAGCGCTGGCTAAGCCAGCCCGCGTCCGGCCAGCCCAGCGTCGAGAAGGGCCATAGCGCCGAGGAGAACCAAGTGTCGAGCACGTCCTCGTCCTGAGCGAGATCGACCGCGCGGCCGTAGTGCTCGCAAGCCTGTCGCAGCGCGCCCGCCTCATCCTCGGCGACGAAGATCGCGCCGTCCGGCCCGTACCAGGCGGGGATGCGGTGGCCCCACCACAGCTGCCGCGAGATGCACCAGGGCTGGATGTCGTCGAGCCAAGCGAAGAAGGTCTTCTCGTACTGCGACGGCACGAAGCGGGTGCGCCCCGCCCGCACGGCGTCGAGCGCCGGCCCTGCGAGCCTCGCCGCATCGACGTACCACTGGTCGGTGAGCCAGGGCTCGATCACCGCGCCGGAGCGGTCGCCGTGCGGCACGGCCAGCGCGTGGTCCTCGACATGGCTCAGCGCGCCACCCTCCTCCAGCA
>CALMRL010000265.1 GCA_937873345.1 uncultured Beijerinckiaceae bacterium
GGCGAGCGGCCGGTGACGGTGCTCGCCGACTACAGGCGGGCGGTGCTGCGTCGCGCCGGCGGCAACGTGCTGTCGCTGGCCTCGGCGAAGACGCGCAAGGAGCGCAAGCGGCAGCGCCGCCGCCTCTGCGAGCAGGGCGAGCGGGCCTACGTTAGCGCGCGGACGCCCGAGGCAGTGAAGGGCGCCACCGAACGCTTCCTCGCCCTTGAGCGCAAGGGATGGAAGGGGGTCCGCGGCACGGCGCTGCTCGCCGACGACCGGCTCGCCGCCTTCACCCGCGCGATGACCGCGGCGATGGCGGCCGAGGGCAAGTGCCGCATCGACGCGCTGGAGATGGATGGCGAGGCGATCGCGATGGGCATCGTGCTGACGCGCGGCGGCCACGCGCACTTCTGGAAAACGGCCTACGACGAGGCCCTGGCGTCGCTGTCGCCGGGCGTGCAGTTCGCGATCGATCTCGCCGAGGCGCAGCTCGGCGACGACACGGTCGCCCTGACGGATTCCTGCGCCATTCCCGATCATCCGATGATCGATCGGCTGTGGCCCGACCGGCTGGGCGTCGTCGACCTCGCCGTTGGCCTGGGGCCGCGGCGGGCGGTCGCTCTCGCCGTCGCCGGCGAGCGACTGCGCCGTCGGTTGCGCGCCGTCGCCAAGACCGGGACGAATGCCCTGCGCCGCCGCTTGCGCCGTTGACGCGGCCGCTGGCCACTCCGATGTTCCCGGCAGCGGCTGTTCGCGACGCGCGTGCGGTCGGCGTCGGGATGGGATCGTCGAAGGGAGACGGATGGAGCTTGCCCGCCAGCGCCTCGACAAGTGGCTGTGCGTCGCCCGCGTGGTGAAGACCCGCTCCGCCGCCGCCAGGCTGGTCGAGGACGGCTACGTCAGGGTCAATGGCGCGCGGCAGGTCAACCCGGCCAAGGTGGTCGGTGTCGGCGACGTGCTGACGGTCGCGCTGGAGAGGCATGTGCGGGTGCTGCGGGTGCTCGGCACCGCCGAGCGCCGCGGCCCGTTCCGCGAGGCTTCCCTGCTGTTCGAGGACGCCGCTCGGGCCGATGGTCCCGCGTCCCCCTGAGGGACCGTCGCCCGTCTCTGCGGCGGCGCTTCGCTTGCCGTCCTTTCCGAGGCGGAACCCCTGCGGCGGTGCTCCGCTTGCCATGCCGGTGTGAAGCGCTTAGCAAGCGACGCACCCGCCGGCGTCGTTCGCGTCGCGCCGCCGAGGCGAGCCCGGCTCGGCCGTGGTGGATCAAGGATCATCGCAATGACGTTCGTCGTCGTCGAGAACTGCATCAAGTGCAAATACACCGACTGCGTCGAGGTCTGCCCCGTGGATTGCTTCTACGAGGGTGAGAACATGCTGGTGATCCATCCCGACGAATGCATCGACTGCGGTGTTTGCGAGCCGGAATGCCCGGCCGAGGCGATCAAGGCCGACACCGGCAAGGGTTTGGAGAGCTGGCTAAAGCTGAACGCCGACATGGCAAAGAGCTGGCCCAACCTGACGAAGAAGCGCGACTCCCTGCCCGACGCCAAGGAGATGGACGGCAAGCCGGGCAAGCTCGCCATGTTCTCCGCAGAGCCCGGCCAAGGAGACTAGGTTGGGGGACGAGGTGCTGCGGGGCCGACAAGCGGCCTTGCGGCCTCGGTGATGCCGGGATGGGTCGCGAGCGCGGCGAGGCCGAATGTCTCGAATGCCATCCGTCCGCTCACGACTACGTTAACCGGCTTACCGCCCAGACAGGGTGGCAAGGTCCGGTTTTCGTTGATTTTCAGACTTTTTCGTGATAGCACGATATTAACTGATGGATCGTTGTGCTGATCAATTGATCGGACGGCGGATCACCGGTCCCGTCAATCGGCCTATCCTGACGCGGCGAAGCTCTAACTCTCCACGGTCGTGCGCGAACGTGTATGACTTTGCGCGAGATCTTCGTGTGTCGTTGCCAGAAGAGAGACCTTTCGGTCTTCTCATCGACATGCTTGCGCGGTGGCGACAGACAGCTCGTGCAGGGCGATGCCTCGGAGCCGGTGTAACGGGGGTCGGCGGGGAAGCCAAGCGCAAACTTCGCGCGGGTCGGGCACCGGCGAATGCGGCGCGATCGGTGCGGCGTCGGGTGAGGTTTGGAAGTTCCAGGAGCGAGTCCTTAGCGGGAGGGTCTCCTGTGTTACAAGGTGAGGTCGCGGTGACTGAGAAGAAGATGAAGAAGGTCGACGAGGATGTTGCGGCGGTCGTGCCGGCCAAGGGCGTCAGACCCGTCATGCCCGGCAAGCCGTTCATGTCCGGCAAGCCCGCTCCCGCGAGCAAGCCGATCTCGGCCAGCAAGGGCCAGGGTTTCCGGACCTCGGAGTATGTCGTCTATCCCGCTCATGGCGTTGGGCAGATCACGGCGATCGAGGAGCAGGTCGTCGCCGGCTACAAGCTCGAGCTGTTCGTCATTTCCTTCGCCAAGGACAAGATGATCCTGAAGGTGCCGCTGCCGAAGATCAGCAGCGTCGGCATGCGCAAGCTGGCCGAACCGCCCGTGGTCAAGCGCGCCCTCGATACGCTGACCGGCCGTGCCCGCATCAAGCGCACCATGTGGTCGCGCCGCGCGCAGGAGTACGACGCCAAGATCAACTCGGGCGACCTTGTCGCTATCGCCGAGGTGGTGCGCGACCTGTACCGCTCCGACGCGCAGCCCGAGCAGTCCTATTCCGAGCGCCAGCTCTACGAGCAGGCGCTGGACCGCATCGCCCGCGAGCTGGCCGCCGTGGAGAAGCTGACCGATCAGGAGGCCCTGAAGCTGATCGAGGCGCAGCTGCAGAAGGGTCCGCGCCGCTCCAAGGCCGACGAGGCCGAGGCGAGCGAGGAGGAGCTTGAGGGTGAGGAGGGCGGCATCGGCGAAGCCGCCTGAGCCGCCGCGACGGCCGCACCCGCGGGCTTCGTCCATCGAGGATCAAGGGCGTCGGTCTCGTGACCGGCGCCTTTCTCGTTGGCGGGGCTGGAATCGGCTGGGGCGAGCGGCTCAGGCCACCGCCACCGAAGGGAAGGACAGGATCACCCGCGTGCCCTTGTAGGCGGGGTCGGAGCGCTGGCTCGCCTGCAGGCTGGTCGCCATCGCTCGGATGATGCGGGTGCCGAGCCCCGTGCCCTTCGGCACGGCATCGGGCGCCATCCCGACCCCATCATCCTCGACGGTCAGCGACAGCGAGGATGCCTCGTGGCGCAGCGCCACCCGAATTTCGCCGGGGGCCTCTTGGGGGTAGGCATATTTCGCGGCGTTGGTGACGAGTTCGGTGACGATCACGCCGAGCGATACCGCCCGATCGGTCGCCATCTGCACCGGCTCGACGTAGAGCCTGATCCTGCGCTCGGCGTTGCCGGCGATCACCGCCGCCGACAGCTCCTCGATCAGGCCGCGGAGATAGGCGTCCATGTCGATCATGCTGACGTCGTCGGAGGTGTAGAGGCGGCGGTGGATCTGCGCGATCGCGCTGATGCGCCCCTGCACGTCGCCGAGCGCGGCGCGCGCCTGCGCCTGGTCCTGCCCCAGCGAGCGCTGCTGCAGGAAGACGAAGGACGAGACGAGCGCCAGCGAGTTGGCGACGCGGTGGTTGACCTCGCGCAGCAGCGTCTCGGCGCGCTCGCGCGCTTCGCGCATTTCGCGCTCCGCCTCAATCTTCTGCCGGCGCATCCGCTCCTGCTCGACGGCATTGTCGATCGCCTTCTGCAGCAGCTCGTTGAAGACGCCGCCGACGTCCTTGATGACGTAGTCGCTCGCGCCCGCCTTCAGCGCGGCGATGGCGATGCGTCCCTCGTCGGAACCGGACACGTAGATCACCGGCGGGTGGTCGGGGATGGCGCGCATCGCGTCAAGCACCTCCAGCCCCTCCATGCCGGGCATGAAGTGGTCGAGCGCCACCGCATCGAAACGCTGCGAACGCAGCAGCGCGAGGCCCTCGGGCCCGCTGGCCGCCGGAACCACTTCGTAGCCCTGCCGTGCGAGGGCACGCTGCACCAGGCGGCGCAGGCCGTCGTCGTCGTCGATGTAGAGGAGGCGCGGGCGGTCGGTCATCGCGGGCTAGATCGGTTCCGGGACCTGCATGATCGACAAGAACAGGCCGAGCTGGCGGATCGCCTGGGCGAAGGTCTCGTACTCCACCGGCTTGGTGATGTAGACGTTGCAGCCGAGCGCGTAGCAGCGCTGGATCTCGCGCTGGTCGTCTGTGGTGGTCAGCACCACCACAGGCGCCTTGCGCAGCTTCTCGTCGGCCTTGATCCTTTCCAGGATGTCGGTGCCGCTCATGTCCGGCAGGTTGAGGTCGAGCAGGACCAGCAGCGGCCCGTTGTTGCGCACTTCCTCAGTCTGGAGGTAGCGCAGCGCCGCCGTGCCGCTCTCGAAGTGGCGGATCACGTTGTTGACGCCGGCGCGGCGGATGTTCTTCTCGATGAGCCTGGCGTGACCGGGGTCGTCCTCGATCATGATGACTTCGACGGGCATGCTCATCGCGTAGGCTTCCCCTTGGTTGGTGGAGTGTCGATTCGCGAATTGGCGATCTGCAGGAGCGCCGGCAGCGCCACGGTGAAGGTCGAGCCGACGCCGAGCTGCGACTCCACCGTGACATTGCCGCCGAGCCGCCGGGCGAGGTTGCGGACGGTGGCGAGGCCGATGCCCTCGCCCG
>CALMRL010000266.1 GCA_937873345.1 uncultured Beijerinckiaceae bacterium
GCAGCCAGAGGAGCAGCGGCACGACGAGAGCCAGCGACCCCCAGGGCTTGATCGCTTCGTGCCCGAGCTGCGTCAGGAAGGTCGACAGGCTGGGCCAAAGGTCCGCCATCGGCGCTCACCCGACGCTCGCGGCGCGCCCGATCGCGGCGACCGCGAAGAGGAGGCACTGCGGGGTGACGGGGCGGGCGTCGTCGGCGAGTTCGCCCGGAAGCATGCCGGCGTGCACCAGCGCGGCGGCGACGAGCTCGGAGCAGAACCAGCGGTCGGGATCGCGCCAGGCGCCGGGTGGCTGGCGCGCACCCTCGCCGGCGACCGCCGCCCAGGCGAAGTCCTCGGCGACGCCGAGGTCGTAGGGTTTGCCGAGCTGCTGGCGCAGGAAGGCGTCGAAAGCGGCCGCGACGCCGTCGGCGACGTCGAGGTCGATCCAGCGCTCGCGGGTGAGCGGCCCGGCATCGTAGCCGCGCGGCCGCAGCTTCACCCCGTCGAGGTGGGCGCCGAGCAGGCCGTCGCGCTGCTCGACGTCGACGTGGGTGTAGGGGAAGCCGAGCTGCGCCGCGCGGATCGCGGCCGAGATCAGGCTCGGCGCCGCGACGAAGCGGATGCGGATCACCGTCATGGCGGGCCTCGGCGGGTTGGGGTGCCTGGCGCGGCCGGCGGGGCGCGCTTGATCGGGGAGGCCGGGCCGCGGGCCGCGCCAGGTGGCCTGGAAGGCGCGAGCGCCGTTAGAGCTTCAGGCCCTTCGAGGCCTCGAGCACCTTGCCGACGACGTCGGAGGGCACGGCCGAGACGGTGGCCTCGATGTCGGCGATCGAGCTGCCGACGTCGTGCTTGCCGAGGTCGGCGACGATCTTCTTCGCGTCGGCGGCGATGGTGGGGATGGCCTCGACCACCTCGGGGACCATCGGGCCGAACACGGAGACGAGCGAGTACGCGGCCTGCAGGGCCTGGATGAAGTTCATGGCGGTCTTCCTCGAGTAAGCCGTGGCGGGGACACTCGGCCGGGCGGACGGCTGGCCGCGATCGGGGAGCGAGGGCGGCCGTCAGCCGGTGCGGAGACCGAACAGCGCGGCGAGGAAGGCGAGGACGCCTGGCTGCGGCACAGCGGCTGGCTCGGCGGCGATCGCCGGCGGGTGCGCCGCCGGGTGCGCCGCGACCGTCGCGGCCGTGTGGGCGACCACCGAGGGGCGCACCGCCGGCTTGTCGGCGCCGTCGGGCGTCAGGAACTCGGTCCGCTCGCCCTCGCGGCGCTGCTTCAGCACCGCCGGCTTGTCCCACATCAGGAAGGCGTCGGCGGCGCCGGGGATGTCGCCGGCGTTGAGGTGGCGCACCACCGAGGAGCCGCGGAAGCCGCCGGTGCCGATGTTGAAGGCGAGGCTGGCGCAGCTGTCGAACTCGTGCTGCGTCAGCGCCACCTTGACGGCCTCGTTGATCGCCGCCTCGACGGGCGCGAGGTCCGCGGCGAGGAAGGCGTCGCACTGCTCGGCGGTGATCCGCATCCCTGGGGTGACGGCCGGCGCCGCCATCTGGCCGGTGTGGCCGACGCCGATCGTCAGCACCCCGATGCTGTCGCGATAGGCGTCGAGGCGCGAGCCCTCGCGCTGCCGGATCTGGGCGCGGCCGGCGGCAGAAACCTTCATGGGGCGGCTCCAAAGAAAAACCCGCCGGCGAGGGCGGGTTGGGGCAGGGTGAGGAAGATATCGACGGTCAGAAGCGTGATGCCGCATACCCTGGGAGGTGCCGGCCATGATGGCTTGCACCTCAGAACTTGCTCTCCGGTGCGGAGAGAGAGGATGCTATGATCGGCCTGATCGACCGTCTGATTAAGGAAGCCGCCGTGATCGAAGGCGCGCCGCTATCGTTCGCCTTCGCCTGGGCGATTGCCATTGCCCTCACCTGGTTCGCGTTCCGGCAAAGGATCGCGTTTCTCCAGGGCACGATTTCAGACTACAAGGAGCGTCTCGAGGCGGTTGCGCCGGCGCAGCTCACCAAGTCGATCAAGATAATCGCGCCGCGCCATGTCGCGACCGTGCGACGAGAGATACACGCCAGTGGTTCCGTGATGCCGCAGGGCTCATCGGTCCAGGTTCTGGTGCTGTCAGGTGACGGGCTCTGGTATCCGCAGGATCCCGCGACCTACCGTGACGGGACCTGGACGGCGCGATGCTGGCTGGGAGATGCCGACACGAGGGCGGGAAGCGTCTTTAAGATCGTGGCAATCGACGGTGCGGCCGAGGTGCGCGAGCCGATTAGAGATTTGCCACGCGATGTCGCGCGATCGAAAATCCTGACTGTCTACCGAGCCTGACCGATCAGTACGCCGGGTCGAGCGCCAGCGCCCCGTGCCGCGTCCGGTCCTCGTCGCGCGAGGCGAAGTACGCCATCACGTCGCGCCGCATCTCCGGCTTGTTGCCGGCGAGCGCGACCAGCCCCGAGGTGTTGCGCTTCAGATCCGTCGTCGGATCGAAGCCGTGACGCTTCAGGATGTCCCAGCGCGAGATGTAGGCCCGGCCGGCCTTCTCGCCGTGGTAGGCGTGGCGGATGGTGCCGCCGACGAAGCCGACGTTGCCGACGAGGTGCTGGCGGGCCCGGGCCTGCCATTCCAGGATCGGCCGGCGGTAGCCTTCGCTCATCCCCTCGGGGATCGACAGCTCCGCCTTGCCGATCATGGCGAGCGCCATGTGATGGTCGCCGGCGCCGAGCGCGGCCGTCTCGATCAGGCCGCCGACCGCCTCCAGCGCGCCGCGCGTCGCCGCCCAGGCGTAGCCGGGGTGGGCGAAGCGATAGCCCGACGCGCCGAGCTGCGCGCAGCTCGCCGGCTCCCTGATCCACTGCCGGCCGAAGGGGTGGTGCCGCGGGTGGTGCTCGCCGTTTGGGCGGAGGTCGTAGCAGTGCTCCCAAGGCTGCACGAAGTCGTAGTGCTGCAGGGCGTAGACGGTCTGCTCGGCCCAGCGCGGATTGGAGAAGGCGATGTCGCCGTCGATCCACGCGACGGTGCGCCAGTCGCGCGGCAGGCGGGCGATCGCCGCGTTGATCAGCGCCTCCTTCTCCCACACCACGGTCTTGCACTGGAAGTGGTGGTGCGCGACGGCCGCGATGCCGGCGAACATCGGCGCCTCGTCGCCGTAGGTGCATTCGGCGACGTGCACGCGGACGCCGTGGTCGAGCATCTGGCGGACGAAGCGCGCGACGTTGACCGCGTGGCTGTGGTAGCGGCGCGGGTTGAAGTACGGGACCACGACGTGGAGCAGGTCGGCGCGCATGGTTTTCCCCCTCGGTGCAGCTGTTCGATGGTGACGGCGGCGTCGCCTCGGCCCCGCGGCGCCTAGCGCCCGTCGGTGCCGGCGCCGTCGCCGGGCTGGCTCAGCGCCAGCGTGGTGATGAAGCCGCTGGAGCGCGCGAGGTGATGCTTGACGCGCGTGATGGTGTAGGAGCCGTCGACGCCGGCGCGGACGCCGGCCACCAGGCACGAAGCCGAGGGCTGCGCGGCCGGCTCGCCGTTGATCGTCACGGTGTCGGCGCCGCCCTTGTCGCGCTTGCCCTCGTCGCCGTTCGACTGCGAGCGCGCCTGCGCCTGGTCCTGGTCGGGCGCCTTGAACTGCTCGACGTGCATCGGCCCCGTGGACGCGCCGGGCGCCGTGCCCGACTTCCACTCGGCCAACACGGCATCCCAATACCGCGTGCCGAACTGCCCGAAGCTCGGGCGGCTGAGCACCGGCGCGATCGACCAGGACAGGAGGTTCTGCCCCCAGGTCGCGTTGATGCCGGTGAGGGCCTGGCCCGAGGCCGAGAGGCCGCCGCCGCGCGGCGTGAAGATCCCCATCCCGCCGATGATCTTGAAGTTGGCGCCGATCTCCCTGGCCGTGCGGGCGGCCCAGGCCATGAAGTTCTCGTTGGCGATGCCCCAGTACTTGCGCTGGACGCAGCTCAGCGCGCCGGCCACCTGGACGCTGGACAGCCCGGCCT
This sequence comes from uncultured Beijerinckiaceae bacterium, assembly GCA_937873345.1. Taxonomy (GTDB): domain Bacteria; phylum Pseudomonadota; class Alphaproteobacteria; order Rhizobiales; family Beijerinckiaceae; genus RH-AL1. The sequence goes on from CALMRL010000266.1 coordinate 3,964, forward strand.
TCTGCCCCCACTGCTGCACGACGTCGCCGAAGCTCATGTCGTCGGCGTGCGCCTGCATCGGCGACTTGATCTTGCCCGTGAGGTCGGCGGAGTGGGCGGTGATCGTCAGGGTGCGGCCGCTGGAGCGGTCGCCGCTCGAGATCAGCTCCTCGATCGCGCCGTCCTCGTCCGCCTGCGTCGAGCCGGCGGACTTCGGCTCGTCGGTGAAGCCCTGGAAGGCGACCACCGAGCCCGAGTCGTCCCAGCCGAGCGTGACCGACACGTTGTCGCCGACGCCCGGCAGCAGGATCTGCCCGTAGCTGTCGTCGAGCGTGATGGTGCAGCGGTCGGTCTCGCCGCCCTCGGTCAGCTCGATCTCCAGCGCGATCAGCAGCGGCGCGAAGACGGAGGAGACGTTCTGCCCGCCGACCGTGATCGAGTACACGGCCTTGGGCATCGTCGCGGGTCCTTCAGTCGTAGAGCTGGATGACCTTGCGCAGCACCGTCGCCGAGACCGGCGCCGGCGTCGTCACGGCGATCACCGTGCCGCGCGGTGGGTACGGCCCGAGGGCGGCGAGGCCGGGGTTCTGCCGCAGCGTCGCCTCGACGAGGCCCGGCACCTCGCGCCCGTAGAAGCGGAACAGCAGCAGGTCGAGCGGCGTCAGCTCGTTGGCGAAGGTGAGGGTATCGACGCTCACGGCGTGGCCGGGGCCGGCGTCGACGACGGGGGGGCGGGCGCCGGCCACGCCGTGAGCGTCGATACCCTCACC
>CALMRL010000267.1 GCA_937873345.1 uncultured Beijerinckiaceae bacterium
CCGACTGGGCAGGCGCCGGGGGCGCGGGTGGGTGATGGCAAGCCGAGGGAGGCCGGGATCGGTGAGGCGAGGCCGGGCGGGGCCGGCGCGCCGGACGGCAAGGTCCGCAAGGCCGCTTGGCTGAACTACGAGTTCCTGATCTCCTGGGAACGCGTCACCGTTCTGCAGGAGCTCGTGACGGGGCTCGTCGACAAGGGCTACACCGACCTCACCCTGCTGATCTCGTCGAACGGCGGCGACGTCGCGGCGGCGATCTCCACCTTCAACTTCCTGACCAGCACCGGCCTGCGGCTGACCACGTGCAACGTCGGCAACGTGTACTCCGCCGGCGTGATGCTATTCCTCGCCGGCGAGCGCCGCGTCGCCGACCTCGCGACGCAGTTCATCATCCATCCGCCGAGCCAGACCACCGTCGTCGGCGCGGCGACGCTGGAGGACTTCCGGCTGCGCGCCGAGGCGCTCGACCACGACGCCCTGCGGATGCGCGACCTGATCGTCGCGCGGTCGAAGATGACGGCGGCGCAGCTCGACCCGATGCTCGGCCGCACGACCTTTATCGCGCCGCAGCAGGCCGTCGGCTACGGGATCGCCACCGAGGTTGGCCATCTCGTCCGCCCGAAGGATGCGCTGCTCGTCACCATGCCTCTGCCGAGCCGCTGAGGGGACTTATGCCGAGCCGCCGAGAGGCGCAGGCTTGCGTGCCGGCGGGCGCCGCGCTAGATGAGCCCCATCATCAACATCATCGGCACTTGTCGAGTGGGCCCGCCGGTCCCGCTCTTTTCGTTCAGGCCAATTCGCCACGGACCTTCGCCCGCTTGACCGCCGCTCAGCAAGCCACCTCTGATCCATCGCCCGACCCGCTCGACGAGCCCCGCCTGTCGCAGGAGCACGGCGTCACCTTCACCGTTGCCCGGATCAGCGAGCCGGTGCTGCGCGATCTCGGCTTCCGGCTGGTGCGGGTGATGCTGTCCGGCCAGGACGGCGCCACGCTGCAGATCATGGCGGAGCGCATCGACGGCACGATGGACGTCGATGGCTGCGAGGCGATCACCGAGGCGCTGTCGCCGGTGCTCGACGTCGAGGACCCGATCCGCGGCGAGTACCGGCTGGAAATCTCCTCGCCCGGCATCGACCGCCCGCGGGTGCGCGTCTCCGACTTCCGTCGCGCGGTCGGCCACGAGGCCAAGATCGAGCTGCACGGCGAGGCGGCGCAGCGCACCGGCGGGCGGCGGCGCTTCCGCGGTCACATCGACGCTCTGGAGGAGGGCGGGGCGCCGATGCTGCGCCTGACCCGCTCCGATCCCAAGCCCGATGAGGAGAGAGTTATCCGCGTGCCCCTGGCCGACATCGCCGACGGCAGGCTGATCCTCACCGATGCGTTGATCCGCGAGACCCTGCGCGCCGCCAAGTTGGCCCAGGCCGAGGCGGGCGATGTCGCCGAGGCCGGTGGAGAGCCTGCCGACGCGCCTCCCGTGAAGGGCCCCGGCCGTTTCGCGCTGCGTAACGCTCAAAAGGTTGGCAACGCGCAAAAGCCCAGCGACAGCCAGCGACCCGCCGTCCCGAAAATCGCCGTCAAGCCGCGACCGCTGATGCCGTCGGGCGTGCGCGCCGCCCCCACGAAGAACCCGCGTGCGCCCTGAGTCGGGTCGCCGAGAAGTTTAAGGAGTACGCTCATGGCGATTTCCGCCAACAAGCTGGAGCTTCTGCAGATCGCCGACGCGGTCGCCCGCGAGAAGTCCATCGATCGATCCATCGTGCTGGAATCGATGGAGGACGCGATGCAGAAGGCGGCGCGCTCCCGCTACGGCCAGGAGACCGAGGTTCGCGCCGAGATCAACCCGAAGACCGGCGAGGTGCGCTTCTCCCGCCTCCTGCTCGTCGTCGAGGAGATCGAGAACGACGCCGTGCAGATCCTTCTGAAGGATGCGCAGCGCAAGAACCCTGCGGCTCAGCTCGGCGACTGGATCGCCGAGACCCTGCCGCCCTTCGATTTCGGCCGCATTGCTGCGCAGTCGGCGAAGCAGGTGATCGTGCAGAAGGTGCGCGACGCCGAGCGCGATCGGCAGTTCGACGAGTACAAGGACCGGATCGGCGACATCATCAACGGGGTGGTGAAGCGCGTCGAGTACGGCAACGTGATCGTCGACCTCGGCCGCGGCGAGGCGATCATCCGCCGCGACGAGTCGATCCCGCGCGAGCTGTTCCGCCCCGGTGATCGGGCGCGCGCCTACGTCTACGACGTGCGCCGCGAGCCGCGCGGACCGCAGATCTTCCTGTCTCGCACCCATCCGCAGTTCATGGCGAAGCTGTTCCGCCAGGAGGTGCCGGAAATCTACGACGGCATCATCGAGGTGAAATCGGTCGCCCGCGACCCCGGCTCGCGCGCCAAGATCGGAGTGATCTCGCGCGATTCCTCGATCGATCCCGTCGGCGCCTGCGTCGGCATGCGTGGCTCGCGCGTGCAGGCGGTGGTCAACGAACTCCAGGGCGAGAAGATCGACATCATCCCGTGGTCACCCGACTCCGCCACCTTCATCGTCAACGCGCTGCAGCCGGCCGAGGTGGTCAAGGTGGTGCTGGATGAAGACTCCAGCCGCATCGAGGTGGTGGTGCCCGACGACCAGCTCAGCCTCGCGATCGGTCGCCGCGGCCAGAACGTCCGCCTCGCCTCGCAGTTGACGGGCTGGGACATCGACATCCTCACCGAGGCGGAGGAGTCGGAGCGACGGCAGAAGGAGTTCAACGAGCGCACCCAGACCTTCATGGAGGCCTTGGATGTCGACGAGGTCGTCGCGCAGCTTCTCGCCTCCGAGGGATTTCGCTCGGTCGAGGAAGTCGCCTACGTCGAGCCGGCCGAGCTGGCCTCGATCGAAGGCTTCGACGATGACACCGCGACCGAGATCCAGAGCCGCGCCCAGGACTATCTCGCCCGCATCGACGCCGAGTTCGACGCCCGGCGCGTCGAGCTGGGCGTCGCCGACGAACTCAAGGGGATCGAGGGTGTCACCCTGCCGATGCTGGTGAAGCTCGGTGAGAACGAAGTGAAGACGATCGAGGACCTCGCCGGCTGCGCCACCGACGACCTCGCCGGCTGGGTCGAGCGCAACGCCGGCGAGAGCGTGAAGCACGACGGCTTCCTCGAAGGGATGGATGTGTCGCGCGAGGAGGCGGAGATGCTCATCATGCGCGCCCGTCTCGCCGCCGGCTGGATCGACGAGCTGCCCGCGCCGGACGTCGAGGGCGAGCAGGTCGGCGAGGAGCACGAGGCGCACGCCGCCGCCTCGTGAGGGCGGTCGAGGCGAGAGTTGGCGGGTGATCCGGTGGACAGGGACGAGGACGGGCCGGAGCGCAGTTGCATCGTGACGCGCGCCAAGGGCGCGCCCGAGACGATGCTGCGCTTCGTCGCCGGTCCCGACGGCGCTGTGGTGCCCGACGTTCGGCGCCGTCTCCCGGGGCGCGGCGTCTGGGTGGGTGCGTCGCAGGCGCTTGTCGCGGAGGCCGTGAAGCGCCAGCTCTTTTCAAGGGGATTAAAGACCAAAGCCGTCGCCGAGCCCAGCCTGTCGGGGGTCGTCGATGATCTCCTCGCCGCCGATGCCTTGCAATCGCTCGCGATGGCCAACAAGGCTGGGGCGGTGACGACGGGCTTCTTCAAGGTGGAGGCGGCTTTGGCGGCCGGCGAGGTCGCGGCGCTCATGCATGCCAACGATGCCGCGGAGGACGGCATCCGCAAGCTGGCTGCGGCGCAGCGACGCCATGGCCGACCCTGTCCGACAGCCGAGGACGGCGTCGCGGATGCTGCGATCAAAGTCTTTTCGAGCGAGCAATTGGATTTGGCTTTGGGCCGCACAAATGTCATACATGCCGCGCTCGCCGAGGGCCCGGCGGGCAATGCCTTCCTGGTGCGCTGCCGCCGACTGGTTCGATACCGGTCCGCGCCGGCAAGCGAGCCGGAAGGTCGGTCCGACATGAAGGGCCGGGCGGGGCGATCCGCCTGAGCCGGTGCCGCCGGGGTTTGCCCGGCTTTCGCCATTGGCTCGAATACGACTTGGGTTAAGCGCGGGCAGTGCCGCGCGGTCGATCAGGGTTTGGGACGCGATACATATGAATGAACCGAAGGCTCCTTCCAAAACGCTGTCGCTGAAGCGACCGGTCGAGGCGGGCGTCGTCAAGCAGAGCTTCTCGCACGGCCGCTCGAAAACGGTGATCGTCGAGAAGAAGGTGACGCGTCGCCCGATCGGGCC
>CALMRL010000268.1 GCA_937873345.1 uncultured Beijerinckiaceae bacterium
CCGCGTGGCTGGGCCGCATCACCGGGCCGTTCGGACCGGCGACCTCGTGCAGCACCTTGGGGCGGGCCGAGCGCATCCGCGTGCCCTCGCCGGCGGCGAGCACCACCGCCACGCATCCTCTCGCCGTCCGGCTCCGGTCCCCGCTTTCCCCAGCGTGATTCATCGCTCCCCCGTGATGGACCTTGCTTAAGCCGGCCAGTGGCCGTCAATGCAAGCTCGAAGCGGCCTGCAAGCCTGCCCGTCATGCCCGCCTGCCATCGACCGCCCTCGAAGAGCTCGCCCGAAGCACCATGCCTCAGCGTCGTGACGCTCTCAAACTGGCTCTCGGCTCCTCCGCCCTGCTGCCGGCGATGCTTCTCGCGCGCGACGCCGCCTGGTCCGACCCCGTCGAGGCGTCGCCTTCCGCCCCGTCGGCCCCCGCATCCGCCGAGCCGGTCACACCCCCGGAGGCGGTCAAGCCCCCCGAGCCGGTCAAGCCTGCAGAGCCGGTCAAGCCGCCGATCGCCAATGCGTCGCTGCCGCTCGGGCCGCCGGTCGCTTTCACGCCCTCGACGGTTGTGGAGCTGGCCCGCGAGCTCGCGAAGCAGCCGTTCAAGCCCGTCGGCTCGGAGCTGCCGGAGCCGTTCCGCTCGCTCACCGGCGAGCAGTACGCCGCCATCCGCCCGAAGCCGGAGGCGCGCATCTGGGCCGACGAGCAGCTCGGCTTCGTGGTCGAGCCTATGCACCGCGGCTTCCAGATCACCACGCCGATCCAGCTGAACCTCGTCGCCGACGGACAGGCGCAGCGCCTGATCTACGAAACGCGGCTGTTCGACTTCGGCAAGCTCAATCCCTCGGGGAAGATCCGCGAGATCGGCTTCGCCGGCTTCCGCGTGCAGCGCACCCGCGCCGGCGAGCCCGCCGGCGATCACCCACCGACCGATCTCGCCACCTTCCAGGGCACCAACTTCTGGCAGGCGCTGGCCGGCGGCCAGGTGCCGGGCCTGATGGCCCGCGCGCTGGCGATCAAGGTCGCCGACCCCAAGGGCGAGGAGATGCCGACGTTCCGGCAGCTGTGGATCGAGAAGCCGAGCCCCGTCGCCGACCTCCTGGTGGTGCACGGGCTGATCGACTCCGACAGCCTCAGCGGCGCCTTCCTCTTCCCGCGCGCCGCCGTCGACAACTACGGCCTCGCCTCGATGAGCGCGACGCATCTCCTCGGCTTCATCGACCACCGCCGCTTCGACGACTACCGGCCCAACGTCGCCGAGGTGAACGGCGTGCAGATGCTCACCGGCGCCGGCGAGTGGCTGTGGCGTCCGGTGAGCAACCCCGACGAGCTGCAGATCTCGACCTTCGTCGACGCGAAGCCGCGCGGCTTCGGCTGCCTCGTGCGCGACCGCGACTTCGGGAACTACCTCGACGAGGAGCAGCGCTGGGAGCGCCGGCCCTCGCTTTGGGTCGAGCCGCTCGGCGACTGGGGCGAGGGCGGCATCCAGCTGATCGAGATCCCGTCGCAGTCGGAGGCCAACGACAACATCCTCTGCTTCTGGCGGCCGAAGGCTCCGTTGAAGGCCGGCCAGGAAGCGAGCTTCGCCTACCGGCAATTCTGGTGCTGGGACCCGCCCGAGCGTCCCGACCTCGCCCGCGCCGCACGCTCGCATTCCGGCCTGAGCGCCCCCGGCAGCAAGCGATTTCGCTTCTTCGTCGAGTTCGAGGGCGACGTGCTCGGGGATGAAAAGCGCACGGCGGGGATCAGGGCCGCATTGACGTCCTCCACCGGCTCCATCACCATGCTGAGGACTTTCGCGCTCCCTGACCGTAAGGCCACCCGCGTGCTGTTCGAGTTCGACCCGCAGAGCGCCAGCTCGTCCGAGTTGCGCCTCATCCTGCAGGCGGGCGAGGATCGCCTCAGCGAGACCTGGCTGTACCGCTGGACGGCGTCGTGACATCCACCGCTGAGCCTGCCATCCGGGAGCCCTCGCCACTCGATCGCTCGCGCCGCTTCGACGCCGATCCCGCGGCCTGCGCCGCCGGCACCCGCTCCGCCGACGTGCATCCCGCGATGCCCGAGCCCTCGCCGCTCGCCATGCCGACGCAGGGGCTGTGGCGCTACGATCCATCCGGCGCGGCGCGGAGCGGGGCGATCGGGTTCGGCACCCTCCTCTCGCGCCTGCTGATCTTCGGCGGCGCACTGCTGCTCACCATTTACGGCGCCGAGGAGATGTACAAGGTGGTGTCGCTGGGCGGCACCACCTTCCTCGAATGGGTGCTGCTCGTCCTGTTCGTCGCCAACTTCTCCTGGATCGCGCTGGCCTGCACCAGCGCGGTCGTCGGCTTCGTCCATCTCGCCGTCATGCCCCCGAAGCCGCCCGCCGTGCCGGCGCGGCTCGCCAGCCGAACAGCGGTGGTGATGCCGATCTACAACGAGACGCCCGAGCGCGTGTTCGCAGCCTTCCAGGCGATGATCGTGGATGTGCGGGCGACCGGGCACAGCGACAGCTTCGACTGGTTTCTGCTTTCCGACACGACCGACCCGGACGTCTTCGTCGCCGAGGAGCGCAACGTCGTCGCCCTGCGCGAGCGCGTCGGCCCCGACTGCGGCGTCTTCTACCGCCACCGCCGCGAGAACACCGCGCGCAAGGCGGGCAACATCGCCGACTTCGTGACGCGCTGGGGCGGCCGCTACGAGCACATGCTGGTGCTCGACGCCGACAGCTTCATGTCGGGCCACGCCATCACCACGCTCGCGGCGGCGATGGAGGCCGATCCGCACGCCGGCATCATCCAGACGCTGCCGCTCATCATCAACCGCAACACCCTGTTCGCTCGCATCCAGCAGTTCGCCGCCCGCATCTACGGGCCGGTGATCGCCGGCGGCCTCGCCTCCTGGATGGGGCGCGACGGCAACTACTGGGGCCACAACGCGATCATCCGCACCCGCGCCTTCGCCGAGCACTGCGGGCTGCCGCACCTGCGCGGCAAGCCCCCCTTCGGCGGCCACGTGCTCAGCCACGACTTCGTCGAGGCCGCCTTCATCCGCCGCGCCGGCTACGGCGTGACCATGCTGCCGACGCTCGGCGGCTCCTACGAGGAGAGCCCACCCTCGCTGATCGACCTCGCGGCGCGCGACCGTCGCTGGTGCCAGGGCAACCTGCAGCACGCCCGCATCCTGGCCGGACGCGGCCTCCATCCTGCCTCGCGCCAGCACTTCGCCACCGGCATCTCCGCCTACGTCGCGTCGCCGCTGTGGATGCTGCAACTCCTCGTCGGCATGGTGCTCGTGCTGCAGGCGAGCTACGTCAAGCCGGAGTACTTCACCTCGGCGTCCTCGCTGGTGCCGGCCTTCCCGCGCTTCGACGCCGAGCGCTCGCTCGAGCTGTTCGGCATGACGATGTTCGTGCTTCTGGTGCCGAAGATCCTCGGGCTGCTCCTCTCGCTCATCCAGGGCGAGACGCGGCGCGGCAGCGGCGGCGTCGTCCTGCTCGTCGTCTCCGCCCTGTTCGAGGTGGTGATGTCGGCGCTGCTGGCGCCGGTGATGATGCTGGTGCAGACCGGCCACGTCCTGCACATCGTGTTCGGCTTCGACACGGGCTGGAACCCGCAGCGTCGCGACGACGGCTCCGTGCCCTTCCTCGCCATCGTGCGGCGTCACCGCAGCCACGTGCTGTTCGGCGTGCTGACGCTGATCTCCGGCCTCCTGATCTCGCCTTCGCTCGTCGCCTGGATGTCGCCGACCATCGTCGGCCTGCTGCTGGCGATCGTGCTCTCCTGGGGGACCGGCCTGCTGTCGGTCGGCATCGCGCTGCGCCGCATCGGCCTGCTTCGGACGCCGGAGGAGCATCGCCGCCCGCCGGTGGTCGAGCGTGCGGCCGCCATCCTTGCCGCGATGGGCGGCACGCCCGACCAGACGACGAACGGTCTCGACGCGCTGCACGCCGACCGGTTCCTGCACGGCGTGCACGACGCCTTCCAGGCCGGTGGACCGCCGCGGCGCCGCGGCGACATCTCCGCCGACTGGGCGCTCGCCGACGCCAAGCTCGACGATGCCGAGTGCCTCCAGGACGCCATCGCCTGGCTGAAGCCCAAGGAGCAGATGGCGGTGCTGAACGACGGCGTGCTGCTGCACCGCCTGCTCGCCCTACCGAGGCGGACCGGGTCGCAGAGCGCAGCCGCCTAGCCTCGGGTGCTCGACCTTGCGTCGATCGGCCGCGAGAAATCGGGGTCGACGGCCGGCAGGGCTCTTGCTTTCGCCGGCGATTGCGACGACATGCTGGCCGCAGGCCTCGAGCGGCGAGCCATGACGCCTCGCGATCGGCTGCCAAGCATGAAACGTCGATGGGCGTGCGTGCGCCACCTCCGCCGGAGAACGGCGGATCGTCCTCCTGAAGGCCGGCCGACTGCCCGCCCGTGGGGGGATCCTTCCTTCTCAGGACATCAATGCCGTTTCATGATCTCGGACTGAGCGAAAAGGTCCTGCAGGCCGTCGAAGCCTCCGGCTATACCGAGCCGACGCCGATCCAGGCCCAGGCGATCCCTCCGGCACTGGCGGGCCGCGACATTCTCGGCATCGCCCAGACCGGCACCGGCAAGACCGCCGCTTTCACCCTGCCGATGCTGTCGCGGTTGGAAAGTGGACGCGCCAGGGCGCGGATGCCGCGCACCCTGATCCTCGAACCGACGCGCGAACTCGCCGCGCAGGTCGAGGAAAGTTTCGTCAGGTACGGCGTCAACCACAAGCTCAACGTCGCGCTGCTGATCGGCGGCGTCTCCTTCGCCGACCAGGAGGCGAAGATCACGCGGGGCGCCGACATCCTGATCGCCACGCCCGGACGCCTGCTCGACTTCTCCGAGCGCGGCAAGCTCCTGCTGACGGGCATCGACATCCTCGTCATCGACGAAGCCGACCGCATGCTCGACATGGGGTTCATCCCCGACATCGAGCGCATCTGCAAGCTCGTCCCCTTCACCCGGCAGACGCTGTTCTTCTCCGCCACCATGCCGCCGGAGATCACGAGACTGACCGAGCAGTTCCTGTCGAACCCCGTGCGCATCGAGGTCGCGCGCGCCGCGACCACGGCCTCGACGATCACGCAGCGGCTCGTCGCCTCGCACGGCGGGCCGGCGAAGCGCGAGACCCTGCGGCGGCTGATCCGCGGCACCGACGCCTTCAAGAACGCGATCATCTTCTGCAACCGCAAGCGCGACGTGGCGCTGCTCTACAAGTCGCTGGAGAAGCACGGCTTCAACGCCGGCGCGCTGCACGGCGACATGGACCAGCGGGCACGCATGCTGAGCCTCGACGCCTTCAAGACCGGCGCGGTCGACCTGCTCGTCTGCTCCGACGTCGCGGCGCGCGGCCTCGACATCCCCGACGTCAGCCACGTCTTCAACTTCGACCTGCCGACCCACCCCGAGGACTATGTCCACCGCATCGGCCGCACGGGACGGGCGGGCCGCAAGGGCACGGCGCTGTCGATCGTGACGCGCGGCGACGAGCGTTATCTCACCGAAATCGAGAAGGTGATCGACCGCATGGTCGATTGGGCCGACGGCGTCGACCTCGCCGCGCTGCCGGCGGAGGACCACGCCGAAGGTTTGGAGCGGCGGCCGCGCGGACGCGACGCCGTCGGCCCAATCGACCT
>CALMRL010000269.1:0-3401 GCA_937873345.1 uncultured Beijerinckiaceae bacterium
GCCGAACATCACCGCCGCATCCTCCTTGCCGAAGGCGTCCTCGCTGAGCCGCAGCGTCGGCGGCACCGTGGCGATCCAGTCGAGCCCGTAGAAGACGGCGAACAGCGACAGGCCGTGAAAGCTCGTGTCGAAGGCAAACGGCAGATACATCAGCGACAGGCCGCGCAGCCCGTAGTACCAGAACAGCAGGGTGCGGCTGTCGAAGCGGTCGGTGAGCCAACCCGACGCCGTGGTGCCGACGAGGTCGAACACGCCCATCAGTGCCAGCACCCCCGCCGCGCGCACCTCGGGGATGCCGTGGTCGATGCAGGCCGGGATGAGGTGGGTGCCGATCAACCCGCTCGTCGAGGCGCCGCAGACGAAGAAGGAGCTGGCGAGCAGCCAGAAGTCGCGGCTGGCGAGCCCCGTCCGCAGGGCGCCCAGCGCGCGGGCGACGGGGTTGGCGATGCGGGCCGGCGCCGGCTCGATCCGCGTGCCGCCGTAGGGCGGCAGGCCGAGGTCGGCCGGGCGGTCGCGCATCAGCAGAGCGACCACCGGGACGAGGATGAGGGCGGCGCCGGCGACGGCGAGGGTGGTGGCGCGCCAGCCGATCGCGGTGGCGGCCTCGGCGAGCAGCGGCAGGAACAGGAGCTGGCCGGTGGCGCTGCTGGCGGTGAGGATGCCGACCACCAGTCCGCGGTGCCGGGCGAACCAGCGGTTGGCGACGGTGGCGCCGAGCACCATCGCCACCATGCCGCTGCCGAGCCCGACGAGCACGCCCCACAGCAGCGTCAGCTGCCACGGCTCGCGCATGAACACGGTGAGCCCGGCGCCGGCGGCGAGCAGCAGCAGCGCGGCGGAAACGGCGAGGCGCAGCCCGTAGCGCTCCATCGCCGCCACGGCGAAAGGCCCGACCAGCCCGTAGAGCAGGATGTTGAGGGCCACCGCGCCGCTGATCGTCGCCGTGGACCAGCCGAACTCCTCGCGCAGCGGCACGATCAGCACGCCGGGCGTCGAGCGGACGCTCGCGCCGACGAGCAGCACCAGGAAGGTCACCGCCGCGACCACGATCGCGGGGTGCGGGCGGGGCTTCTCGGCAGCCGGCGACCCGATCTCCTGCGTCATGCGGTTCGCTCCCTGACGATCGCGGCCTCGATGCCGTCGCGGTGGCGAGGTGGCCGGGCTTCCCGCCGCCCTATCTCCGGCGCATCCGCCCGCAGGGACGGCGAGCCCGGAGAGCTTGATGCCCGATGACCGTTCCCGCCGCGACCTGCTCGTCGCAGCACCCCTGCTCGCCGCGCTTCCACAGCTGCTCGCGGCGGTGACGAGCGCCGAAGCCGCGCCCGACCCGACCAGGACGATCATCGTGCCGCCGAAGGACATCGTGTTCAAGCCGTCGCTCGGCGCGCCGCCGCGGAGCATCGAGGTCGCGGAGCTGTTCTCGACGTCGTCCGAGCCCGGTATTTACCTCAATCTGATGGCCTGTCTACAATGACCGCGCCATCCATACCGGCTGTGACCTGATTGGACGCCTCGCCCTCTTCGTGAGTGTGCGCCGCGCCTCCGCGGCCGCGCCGAAGGCCGCCGACGCGTCACAATCAGACGCGGGCGACGCGCCCCGTAGAGCAGCCCATGGCTCAGCGGCCCTGGCCGCGGGAGGACGACGAGGCGCAGAAACTTCCTTGCCCGGGAAGCATGTTTGTGGGACGCTACTCACCCTTGCGCATGCGCACAGTCTCGGCATCTCCTCTTTGGAGGAGGACGACGCTGTTCTGATCTGACCGGGAGACCGACCGAGGCCGTGGCGAAGGACGCGAAGTCGTCATCCAACTCCGCCGACGACATACGTCGCGTGGAACGCTCCCGCACTATCCATGAACCGGGACCGCACCGCAAGGCCGTCGCCTTAACCCTCATTGTAAGCGACTCTATTGCGTCGTGCTTGATCCTGTCTCCTTGGTCAGATGCAAGCCGTCCAGCTGCTTGAGGTTCATCACGTAGATGCTGAAGCTGTGCTTATCCCGCGACAATCAAGACGAATCCACGATCGAGTGATGAGATGGTCGACAATGTAGGAAAATTATGAGTATTGCTATTTTTTGATATCTAATCCTATAACTTAGAAAATTTGAGGTGGAAAGCTAATCGATCACCATCATTTGCGCCTTCCTTAAAGCTTATCGCTTCCAGAACTGCAGCTCCGCGTGCTTGACGAACAGGTCCGGCGGTAGGCAGCTAGCCCTCTCCTTGTACTCGACCTTTCTTTTCACCGCATGCATACCGGGCATTCCAAGAACGGTATCGAAATCCTCCGCTTCGTAGACGACGTTCTCGAAGTCATGTGCGAATGGCGGTTCGCCGATGGCGGCGTAGATAGCGGACGCCGCCTCGGCCGGCCGTTGCGTCAAGGCGCTGTAGTCGACCACCACGAGGCGTGAGGCATGCTCCCCGAACCACGCCTCGCGCAGACAACTCCAGGCATGTCCCACCAGTCCGCTCTCGAAGTTCATCAGGATCTCAGCCCGAGCATAGACGGACTGGCCTGGCTCAAAATTGAACAAGCGCGATGTTTGGAACGGATTGCTTCGCAGCACGCGCTCGACGCTATCGATGATCCAGCCGATGTCGCGGACACAGCATATGATGCGAGACTCAGGATACATGGCGGCCAACAACGCTGTTCGGCTCGTCCAAACGCGATTGGTATCGAAAACAACATCTGCATCCAGCCCAGCATAATAGGATGCGAAAATACCCTTTAGTAACCTACGGCGCTTGTCGTCCGTGAAAAACATCGCGAACTGGCTCGCGCCGCTCATCTTGTGAAGCGTCGACATACAAAGCGCGTTGACGGGGCTGGTCATCGCCGCGTGGAAGCGGGGGTTCTGACGGAGGATACCCGCCAGCAGGGTGGACCCCGATCTCGGCAGGCCCGAGATGAAGTGCATGTTCATGTTGCGCCCGCTCTGCCCCAGCGGCTCTATGGTGATTCGAGATAGCGCGCCGGCTGCTACTGCTGCCGGCGCGTTTGTCGTCAGTGGTGCAGGGGCGCCGCGAGCTGTTGGGCGAGCGGGCTGTTGGCGATGGCGGCGAGCGGGCTTGCGGCGTCGGCGGCCACCTGCGGTGAGAAGGTGGCCATCGCCTGCACCAGCTGGTTGAGCCCGGACGCGCCGGCGGAGGCCAGCGCCGCGCCGGGCGTTCCGGCGCCGGTCAGAGCCGCGAGGGCGCCGGCCGGCGTCGCCTGCGGCGTGCCCGCGCCGCCGTACAGCAGCTGCGCGCCGGCGAGATCGGTGGCGTCGAGCGTCTGGTTGCTGGAGGACGACGAGGCGAACAGCACCGAGTTCGGATCGGCGTCGTCGGCGAGGCCCAGCGCGTGGCCGATCTCGTGAAGCGCCACCTGGTACAGCGTCGAACCCGTCCCG
>CALMRL010000269.1:3411-4466 GCA_937873345.1 uncultured Beijerinckiaceae bacterium
GTCGAGCGGCCCCGGCGTAGGTGTCCTGCCCGCCGGGGCCGCACGACAGCGCCGTCTCGTTCGGATACTCCAGCCCGATGGTGGCGCCCTTGATGACGCTGCCCGCGGAGGTGGTGCTGGTGAAGCCGAGGACGCCGCTCGACGCGGTGCCGAAGTTGTCGAAGCCGATGCGGATGTCGGACGCCGAGGAGTCTGCGACCTGCTCGAAGGTGAGCCCGGTGGCGTTCGACCAGGCCTGCAGCGCCTGATCGACGGTGGCCTGGTACTGCGTGCCGACAGCGCTGCTGAACAGGTCCCCGCTCGACGCCGGTGCCGTCGCGAAGCTGAAGGTCAGGGTGCGGCTACCGTCGGCGGCGGGGGCCGGATCCCATTGCGGTCCGGACAGCACGGGCGTGGCCGCCGCGCCGGCGATAGCGGTCGAAGCCGCAGCGAGTTGCGCCTGCGCCAGACCGGCTTCAGCCGCTTTCGCGGCAGTGCTGGCACCGACCGCGTTGTCGTGGGCCGCAATCTGCCCACTGTCGACGCCGCCCGTGAGCGCCTTGGCGCCTTTGGCGAAGTCGTAGTAACCGCCCCCGCCGTAGTCGCCGCCGCCGTAGTAGGGGGGCGGGTCGTAGGGCGGCGGGGCCGAGCCGCCGCTGCCGCCGTACTCGCCGCCGTCGAAGTCGTCGTAGGTGTTGTCGTCGCCGCTCGGCGAGCTGGTGAAGGTGTTGCCGCTGCCCTCGAAGGTGGCCTGGTCGCCCTGCGCTTCCTGGATGCGGGCGTTTGTGGCGTAGATCACGTCACCGGAGACCCCGCCGGCGAGCGCGATCTCGCCGCCGTTGACCGTGATGGTCTGGTCGCTGGCGGTGCCGATCACCGTGCCGGAGTTGTTGCTGACGTTGGCGCTGGAGTTGCTGCCGTCGACGTAGGCGATGTCGTTGCCGGTGTTGCCGATGATGTTGACGCCGGTGCCGACGACCTGCGCGGTCGATCCGCTGTTGCCAATCTCGACGACGGTGGTGCTAGAGCAGTTTCGCTGAACGTCGGCGCAGGGGTGGGGATTCCATCCGGGTCGT
>CALMRL010000270.1 GCA_937873345.1 uncultured Beijerinckiaceae bacterium
GGCGAGCAGGAAGGCGGCGCTGTTGCTCGCCGCCGTGGGTCCCCGCCTGGGCCGCGCCCCCTTGCCCCGGAGCGGCGCCGAGCTGCCGGCCGCCGCCTTCCTGCTCGCCGGCGTCAAGCCGATCGAGTCGGCGCGGCGCGGCGTCGGCGAGCCGGCTGGTTGGGTGCTGGCCCTGTTCGCCAGGGTCGAGGCGCGCCGCCGCATCCTTGATGGCTGGGAAGGATCAGGCGTCGCATGAGGATCGGCGTGAGAACCGACGTGAGGACGGGCGTTTGAGCGGCTATTACGGCTTGATCGAGCTGGTTCTCGTCTTCGGCATCGTGCTCGGCCTCGGGGTCTGGCAGCTCTACAGCGTGCGCCGCGACGCCCACCGCGCCGGCGATGCAGGCGTCAAGACCTCCTCTGCCGTCCGTCGGAAATCGGACGGGATCGAACACTGACCACTCGACGTTACCCTTGCTTCTGAAAGTCCGAGAGGCGGCGATGACACCCAATCACTTGATCCTCGCCCTGATGACCTTCACCATCGGTGGCCTGCTTGTGATCTCCGTCCTGCACTTCGGGTGGCACCTTACCGATAAGAAAAATCGCGATGCCGCGAAGGCGGCGCTGATCGGCGACGACTCTTCAGCCCACACCGCCGTGCGTGGAGGCTCCACGCCGGAGCACCTTAAAGGGAGCAAAAGCTGACAAAGATCAGTTGCTTAGACCCTGTTGGTATGACCACTTAGTCACTTTTTCGTCAGCCGATCAAGGTTTATTCCATCCTGACCTGTTCGCTGCCTCCATCGCAGCGAGCAGATTGGTATCATTCGGCTGTGCATAGTATTTTGCAGTAGTGAACGGGGAGGCGTGCCCTAGGACGTGCTGAGAGAAGCTCAGAGATCCAGTCGTAGTTAAGACACGCGATCCCATCGTGCGGCGAAGATCGTGAACAACGATATTCAATTTGTTCTCCCTAGCACGTCGCACAAACCAACGGTCGAACTTTTGAACGTGCAACGGGTACCGCTGTCCTTTGACAATGCGTCGTTGTGATTTGGGTGTGCAGCCCGTGCGATCCACCACCACCGTCCATACCTGTCCCTCTCCAGCCTCTTTGTGAGGTAGCTGAGCAGTAAGAATTTCTCGCATCTCTATGGTCATTTGTAGAGTGTGAGTGTTGGCATCAGGGCTCTTTTTCTTTTTCGAGGCCTTCTGACTTACGGTGATCTCGCCCTTAACGAAGTCGACCTCAGACCACTTTAAGCCAACGAGGTTACTTTTCCTCAGACCACAGAGCAGTCCAAAACGAGCAACTGTGGCTAGATTGGAACCGTCTGAAAGCATCAGCACCTCCTCTTCACTACTCAGCACGCGTTTACGAATTCCCTCAGGTAGAAAGGCATCTTCCCAGTCGATTGCTGGTAACGGCAATCTTAACTTTCCACCCTCTCGATCACCCGCGAATCTGTAGACACGCCTCAGCATTTTTATGTGCTGATTTATGTAGCCGTTTAAAATCGCCTGCTGCGATGTCTGCGACACCCGCCTCGTGAGCTTTTGAAGAAAAAGCAAAACATCTTCATCGTCGATCTCCGACATCATTTTGCTTTCGCCGAAAAACCTTAAAATCTCGCTGAGAAGACGAGTGGTAGACCTTTTGCTCTTGTCTTTACTTCATTTTAGTTCCCAGAATCTATCGACGACATTATAGAGAGGGAGATCGCGATCGATACTTTTGTAGCGGCCCTTGCCAATATTTTTGAGAATATTTGTCGCTGCGACTTCCTTCCTGAGTCGCTCGACGAACATTGAAGCTTCGCGACGATCCTGACATCCTGTCGATCCTCGGTAGGTCACACCAGCTACGGAAATCTTATAGGAGTACGTCACTCCCCCTGCGGGGAGTGTGATTCCGCTTGGCTTTACCTTTTTCTTTCTCATCTTGCCTCCTTAGTTTCATCGAGAATGTTTCTTCCACTTCCGCGGAGTTTCTTAAGAAGGTTCCGCTCGATCGTGATGGCATCACCGGAATCTTCTCCAACGGAAGACCAGCAACTAACATAGATTGATGCAGTCGGTACTGGCGATTATCGCCGTCTGGGCTCAGGTCGATGACTGGGCGATGGTCAACAACTGTTCCAATCTGACCAAACGCTCCTGCTCTAATCATGTTCGTCAACTTGCGTTTTGAACAGGCGAAAGCAGTGGCGGCCTCATCGAGCTTTAGGTACTGTGAGATTCTTTGAGAGTTCTCTTGCTGCATGACCGAGATCCACGGTCTCGACCTAAATGTTCGCGTTTCAGCGGTCAAGTCACCCAAAGTCGAGCAGACGTAGTTGCGCCAGCGGCCACCAACAATACGTGACGTTTTAAACCTTCAATCGCAGAACGGCCCTTTGATCCGATACGAACTCTGGCTCGAAGCCACAGAGGCATAGGCCTTTAATACGAATGAAAATCAATTGGTTAGGACGTATTGTCCAGAGTCACGCTCAAGATGAAATGTTGAAAATGATTTTGTGGCCGCCGGCGCGAAAGCGTCATCGATGGCCCCTCAAAGCCGTTAAATTTATTTTTTGTCGCCGTCCGACTCGCTTGTCGGTGCTCTACCGATGAGGCTGGATGCGCTAGCCCAAAGGAGGCCATTCGAGTCCGCAACTACGGTTCTCGGTGCGGCATCTGCTTCACCGATCTCGACGGCCGCAGCGGGCCGCCCCCAAACCTACCGCCGGCGATGGTGCGGCTGCGGGTCGTCGGCGGGCGGGATGAGGAGGCGTAATCGCGAACAGCGCCCTTCAAGGCGCCGAAATGTTTCGCTGCGTTTCCGGCTGCAAATCGACGGCGGCCTCGTTGCGGCGCAGAAACGGCAGCGCGAAAGGCGGGTCGTAGCTCATGAAGTAAGGTGCGCCCTCTGTCTCGCGCCCTGTCGCGGCGAGGACGCGGCGCAGATCGGCCGCTTTCTCCCCGAAGCGTCCCGTGCCGAAGCTGCCGGAGTAGCGCAGCGCCGCCACCATGCGTTCGGGCAGGTGAACCAAGCGCACGCGAGCATCGTCGGGGTTCGGCGGCGGGTCGCCCGCCTTGGCCGGCAGCAAGAAGCGCATCTCCGCGTCGCCCTGGCCCGGCGTCGGCCGCTCGCCGATCGTGAAGCGCTGCTCGACCGGCGCGGTCATCGCGATCGTCTTTCCGCCCCCGTTGCCGCCTGCGATGTAGGCGAAGAGGCGCGAGAAGCCGTCGTTGCCGCCGCCGGTCTCGATCGCCCAGCCGGGCGCGTAGGCGCGGACCTCGACACCACCGTCAAGACGGGCGACGACGCGGTAGGGCGCCTCGGCGGTGAAGGCGCGGATGCCGAACACGGCAGGAATGGATTCGAGAAAGGTGAGGAGAAGGTAGAGCATCTTCGTCATCGCTGGGAAGAGCAGCCGAGCGCCGGCCGTTTCTGCGACTTGTCAGTCATCAGGACGACTCACCACCGCGCCGCCTGTTCCCTCCCGTATACCTGCCCATCGAGTGGATGCCCGTCCGGCACCATGATCCAGTTCCGGGCCGCCTCCATCTCGTCGGCCTTGTCGCGCGCCGCGCCGTAGTCCTCGACGCCGACATCGAGCTTGCCGATGCGCCAGTTTTGCCAGCGAAGCGGGCCGGGCAACAGATGCAAGTCGAAGCCGATGCACGTCGGCGCCTCCATGCGGACGATCTCCAGCGCCAGGGTAAGGAGCATCGTCTCGGCGACATACATGGCGGATCACCATCCATGATACTGGCAGCGGCTCTCGCCCTCAGCCGGCGCCCAACACCCCGCCACAACGCCGCCGCCGTTATGAAACAGGGTCTCACTCAGCCTGCCGCCGACCCGCACTGCTCTGCGAGGGACTGCCGCGCCGCGGTCACGACAGCGATCATGCAGGATATCTGCTCATCATCTCGCGGCCTGTATCTCAGCTTTCCTCGGACTTGCCGTTCATCGCGCGCTCAATCAGACCGAGATGGCCCCTCAGCAGCATGCCACTGTCGATGATTTGCCCAGCTAAGGCTCGATGGTCATCACGAGCATACACCTCACAAGCTCCCCAGAGAACATAGCCTAACATGCGAGGAAACTCTAAATCGGCACCAACAAGTGCAAGCCTCAAAGCATTTTCCATTTGTTTCTTGAACTCCGCAAGTAACGAGAAGCTCACCTGCTAATCAGGCCAGAGCTGTTCATACAGATCGATGATGTATCGATCAGATGAATACATGCATATCACGAAGCTTTGTAGCTGATCGAGCAGACCCTCGGCGTCGCAGTCGGCGGAAACGATCTCTTTCATCCGTTCGAGCCAAAGATCAGCTTGCTTGTTGACAGCGGCGACCAGGAGGCTTTGCCCTTGCGGGAAGTAGTAAGCGATGAGCGCTGCAGTGATATTGAGAGTTAAAGCAATTTCTTTGAGCGTCAGCACCAGCGTGCCGCTACGGAGCAAACTGATTGTTCCATCGATGATCGCCTCACGCCCAATCACACCATCACTTTTCTTCGGCCGACCCGGCCGCCTCGCTTCATTCATCACCGCATTCTCACAAGGGTAACGCAGGTCAAGGCTGCTGCCGCTTACGTGAGATACGAACCACGAAATTTTCCCAGGTTGCAATAGTGGGGACGCTCACCATCCTCAGAAAACCATCGGCGGCTCTCTAAAAATCGTGAATAATAGCGATGCCCGATCTAAACATCTCATGAACTAGTCTGAACATCTGAATGCAATTATCGTGGCTGATAATTTCTCTCCACACGAAGCTGTCCAGCCCCTGGACCAATGCGATCAATCACGGGATCGCCAACGCGAGCGCAGAATAAGATCGTCCTCCTCTTCAATGATCGACGCCAGCTTCTTGCAAACCTCTACGATTTCATCCGGGGTCAAGCCTGCTGGGTTCTTCGCGCCGCGCTGCGCGATCTGAAGCAAAGTCTCTCGATCTGCTGAGAAGCTTGTCGAGTTCGGCATGGAGGCGGCCGTCCTTGGTTCGGATATCAGCGTCTGCAAACGTAAGGCGTTGCGTCTAGACGGATTAGTCGGCCCAGACCAAGCGAAATCTCTTCCGTAAAGCATAACAGAGATTTGCACAGGATGGTGCGTCTTTTACCAAGACGCTCGCATCGAATTCAAATTACAACTTTCGGTAATAAGGCAATCTGAGGTCACAACGATGACAAAAGGTGGGGCTGGGGGGCCGGAGGTCGGCAGGAAGATCAATCGTGATGACGTCCTGGATTGCGCGATCCGGCTCATCCGCGCCGGAGAGCAGAGCATTTCCCAGCGGCAAATCGCAGCCATGCTCGGGGCGGAACTCGAAGCCGTGACCACGATGTTTCCTCGCGCATTCGTCATCATCACGGAAGCGATCGAGCGCCATTCGCGACAGGTCCGAGGACGGTTTGCGGCTGTGCTGAGCGCCGCCGAACTGACACCGAGTCAACGACTCGATCGAGTGCAAGGCATGATCCTCTCGCTATATACGAGCGATGCCTATGTCCTTGAACTCCAGACATCGCTGTGGCGGGAGGGCCATGCATCGCATAGCGTGCTCAGGGAGCTGAAGCAGGTTTGCAAAACATTGCTGTCGTCGCTGGCATCGGTTGAGGCCGATGTCGATCTTCTGACAAGCGCGCTTTGGGGTACTTGCCAGCACTATTCATTGAGTAGCATGCTCATCGCCAGAAGGCGAATATTTGATAACGAGCAGCTTCTGATCGGACGATTGGTGTTTTTGCCGACGAGCGATGCGCCGATAGCGTAATGCCCTTCGATGTGTTAATCTCCGTGCCCAGCATGCACGTTTTGGCGAAAGCAGCGTGATCCTACAGCTTCGCGCGTCCGTCACCTCGTTCCTCTCTGCACCAGGGGCGGCATAGGTTCGAAACCGACAGAATGGCGTTGCGTTGACCCGCGAGGAGCTGAAGCTGGTGCGTGCTGCGGGATGCACCGCCGTACAGGGCTTCCTCTTCGCCAAGCCGCTGCTGCCTGAGCAGGCGGCTCGACTGGTAGTTGCCACTCTCACACCCTTGGCGGCCTAGAACCGCCCCAACCTTGCTTGTCCTTCTACGCGACGTCAGCAGCCGCTGCGCTACCGCCTCCCCGCAGCGCCGCGACGCAGTCGCCGTCAAAGGCGCGGTCGATCTCGGCGTCGAGGATTGCCATCGCTTGCTCAACCGGCATCGCGCTGCGGTACGGCCGATCGGCGGTGAGCGCGTCGAACACGTCGGCGACGGTGACGATGCGGGTGGTGAGGTCGATCTCATCAGCGCGCAGGCGACGGGGGTAGCCCTGGCCGTCGAGGCGCTCGTGATGAGCGCCGCCGATGCGCGCGGCATCGGCAAACACGGCGATGCGCGACAGGATCGCCTCGCTCTTTACCGGGTGCAGGCGCATCGCCGCCCACTCCGCCTCATCGAGCTTGCCGGGCTTCTCCAGCACCATGCTGGAGACACCGAGCTTGCCGACATCGTGCAGCAGCGCGGCGCGATGCAGCCGCTGACGTTGCCCGGCATCGAAGCCGACCGAAGCCGCAATGCCGTCGGCGAAGCTGGCGACGCGGCGGCTGTGACCGGCGGTGAACGGCGACTTGGCATCGACCACGTCGGCGAAGGCCTCCGCCACGTCATCGAGGTAGCCGTCATCGACGACGAAGGTTTCGTCGTCATCCGCCTCTTTCAACGCGAGCGCTTCCGCATCACCGTCCAGCGCCGCCCATAGAGCGGGGTCGCGCGCCGCATGCTCGAACGCCGCCACTACGGCCGGATCGAACCACGAACCGGAGCGCCGCCGCACCTCCGCGATCGCCGCCTCGCGCCCGGCCGAGGCGTGGAACACCTCGACGATCTGCGCAAGCAGCACGATGCGCGAGAAGACGGGGATCGCCCCGCCCCGCAGCCCGAGAGGGCGGCCGCTGCCATCCCAGTGCTCGTCGAGCGAAGCGACGGCCTCCGCCGCCCCCTCGGCGAGGCGCAGCCGCCGCACGATGTCGGCGCCACGATGGCAGCGCGTCTCGATCATCTCCTGCACCAGCGCTGGAGCATTGCGGACGATGCTGAGGATGGTGCGCGCCCGCATCGCGTAACCTTGGCCGGGAGCCGACTGCGCCAGCACGTAGCGCAGGGTGTCGGGTAGCGAGGGACCGATGGTGCGGTAGTCGCGCTTCAGCTTGAGGTCGTCGGCGCGGTAGATTTGGCAGAGCCGCGCGGCGTTGGAGGAGCAACCGGCATCCTTGAGTAGCCCGGCATAGAACAGGTCGCGCTTGGCCTGTCCGACGATGCCGAGCCGGTCGGCGATGCGCAGGGCGATGAAGGCGGTACGAGCCGAATGTCCGGCGGGCAGCCCCTCCGTCATGTCGAGCGCGTGGCTCATCGCGCCGAGCAGCTCGGGCAGCGTCATGAACTGGAACGTGTCACCGACCATCTGAGCCACCATCATCTTGCCGTTGCGTCACTCCGCCGACGGGCGAGACTGCACTGCGCTGGGTTGCGTCTGTGTTGACGAGACGGCAGCGATCAACTGCGCGTCGCTCGTCAACCCGCCAATCCCCGTTCTTGGTGAAGGACCGATGATGGAAGATCGTCCCTGCCGGGGCTGGCGCAGCCGAACGACCGGATGCTTGATCGTTCCTCGGCGCATCGTCGCCGGATGACCGAAGCGATCACATCGTTGTTTCCATGCGACTATCAGCCTGTCACGCCGTCATCGAGAAGTGGCAGCAAACCGTCGAAACGTCGCCATGGCCCTCTTCTTCCATCACGGCATCGGCGAGATGCAACGCGACGAGCATGGCACCGTGCTGCGCGACGGCGCGGAGGCCTATTCGGAGGCGGTCCAATTGGCGGGGGAACTTCTGTCCGGGATCGGCGAGCAGGGGTATCGTGATCGTCTACTATGGCGGATGATCGTCACCGACGAGCACGGCCGCACCGTCACCGAGATCAGCATCTCGGCAGAACGCCATCAGCCTTCGTAAGACCAAGCATGCTTGAGCACCGGCAGTGGCGGATAGCAGCACTTGCAGCTCATGCAACCCGACTGATCGCGTCAGCTACCGGCCCGGCATCGTCATCGATGTGAGCAGGGCTGGCACGCGACAAGGACAAGCGATCCATGTCGGGCTGGTGGACGCAGAAGGTATCCCTGCCGGAGGCTTTGGCGACGTACATCGCCACGTCGGCGCGGCGGCAGAGTTCGTCGAAGCTGTCGCACCCGCTGCGACCGTGGGCGATCCCGATGCTGACGCCGATCCCGGGCCTGCCTGCCACCGATCACGATCGGCTGAGCGACTGCAGCGATGATCCGCTGCGCCGCCGCCACGGCGTCGTCCTCGGCTGCGAGGCCATCCAGCAGGATGAGGAACTCGTCGCCGCCGACGCGGGCCACGGTGTCGTCGCCACGAACCACGGCGAGCAACCGCGCGGCGACGATGCACAGGAGTTCGTCACCGGCGGCATGGCCGAGCGTGTCGTTGACCGCCTTGAAGCGATCGAGGTCGCACGCCAGCATCGCGTAGATGCAGCCTGCCTGCCACGCCGTGCCGATCACCTGCTCCACCGTGTCGCGGAAGAACAGGCGGTTCGGCAGTCTGGTGAGCGCGTCGTGCAGCGCCAGCCGCGCGATCGACTGCTCCTGGCTCTTGCGGTGAGTGATGTCCTGATGCGTGCCGATCAGCAGCGCCGCCCTGCCGTCGGACAAGCGTTCCGCCACCTTGTCGCGCGCCAGCGTCCAGATGTAGTCGCCGCTCTTCGCGCGGATGCGGTACTCGACCTTGATCGCCTCGGTCTTTCCCTTCATGTGCTCGATCATCGCCTCGCGCACCCGTGCCCGGTCGTCGGGATGGGTAAGGGCGTCCCACCCGGCCTGGGTCGGCGCGATCTCGTCAGGCTGGTAGCCGAGGATCGACCACCACCTGCCTTCGAGCACGACGTGGTCGCGCCCGCTGTCATACGACCACACACCGTCGCCACCGCTCTCCAGGGCGAAGGCGAGGCGCTGCTCGTTGAGGCGCAGGCTCTCCTCGGCCTCGACCTGCGCCGAGGCATCGCGCAGCACGGCGACGTAACCGCCGATATGGCTCGCAGCGGACGGATCGATCGGGGTGATGCTGAGATCGACCCAGACGTGCGAGCCGTCCTTGCGGCGGTAGCGCCTGCGCGTCCTTCCCTTGCCGGAGGGATGGATGACCAGCGCCGCGAGTTCGGCGGCGTAGCCTTCGACATCGTCCTCATGGAGCAGATCGGTGGTGCAGGAACCGATCTGCTCGTGCGGCTGATAGCCGAGCAGCGCGGTGACGGACGGCGAGACGTAGCGCCGCCGCATCGCCTCGTCCCACAGCATGATCACGTCCGAGGTCGTTTCGGCGATCAAGCGGAAGCGCTGCTCGCTCTCGGCCAGCGCAGCCTCGCGCAGATGCCGTTCGGTGACATCGCGATAGGTGCGGACGTAGCCGCCGTCGGGGAGCGGTGCCGTGTGCACCTCCAGCACCGTGCCGTTCGGCCGTTGCCGAGTGCAGCTGCGCGTTGCCAATCCTCCCGCCTCGATCGCCAACTCGGCACGTGCAGCATCCGACAGGTCCACGAACTCGCCATTCTCCTCCTGGAAGCGCAGTATCTCCGGGAACCTCACACCGGCTCGTGCAAGATGAGGCGGCAGGCCGAGGACGTGCTTCATCTGCTCGTTGACGACACTGACGCGCAGTCCGGCATCGACCATCACGATGCCCTGGTCCATCACGTCGAGCGTCGCTTGCAGGCGCCGCCCGTCCTCCTGCGCTGCGCATTCCGCCTCGACCATCTCGGTCACGTCGATCAGCATGCCCGCGATCGAGGCGAGATGGCCGTGACCGTCGCTGCGCCCGATGCCCTTCACCATGACGTGGCGCACCATACCGTCCGGCCTCAGCACCCGACCCTGATGGCGGAAGGGGCCATTCTGGTAGGGACCGGCAGCGGCGGCTCGCAACGATCGCGCATCGGCTGCGGCATCGTCGGGATGGTAGCAGGCGAAGTGCTCGTCGAGATCGAGCACGCCGGACGCGGGCATCGGGCGGCCGAAGATCGCGGCGATGCCAGGGCTCCAGGTGATCGTCCAGTTCGCCACGTCGATCAAGAACTGGCCGAACTGCGCCTCGATCTCGACCGCTGCGGCTGCATGCTCGTGGTGCCGATCATCCTGCCGGACAAAGGTGACGATCTCGGCCATGGGGTACTCGAACAGATGTCTCCCGCCCCTCATAGGCGAGTGCCGGTTGAGAAAGGCTTGCGAGCTTCCGTTGCGTCAGCCCGCTGACCTATCTCGCCGACCGGATGAGCCTCGGAAGCGTCCCCCACGATCGCGGTGCCAAGTGGGCCGTCAGGGTTGCTGGAGTTCAAAGAGCAGGGTGGAAGCCAAGGCACGGTCGTCCTCCGGGGCGGCCTGCACGGCTGCGCGAACCACCACTGCGACGGTCGGATCACGCCGTGCAGCCTGCAACACCGCGCGGCCGACAGCAGCCTGTCGCGATCGCAGCGACGGCTGCGCCGCCTTGTAGCCGCCGTTGGGCTGGAACAGCAGGGTGAGGATCGCCAGCAGCAAGACGGCGATGGCGATGAGGACGATGAGGATGGCGGTCTTCATCGAGCACACCTACCATGGCGGCCCGATCCGACGGCCCGATGCGGAAGGGAGCGAAGCGTGGCATTCGCGCAGAATATGGCAGAGCGACTGCCGCCGACGATGGTCTTGCCTGACGAGTTCAGCGCCCTCTTCGA
>CALMRL010000271.1 GCA_937873345.1 uncultured Beijerinckiaceae bacterium
GTCCTTGTAGCCGGCCTCCGAGGTGCCGGCGAGGCGGGTGGCGAAGTAGGCGATGGTGCGGGAGTAGACCTTGCTCTTGTTCCACTCCTGAATGGCGGCGAAGTTCGGCTCGCCCGGCGCCCAGCCGGCGCCGCGCTGCCAGCCGTGCGCGCGCAGGAAGTTCGCCGTCGAGGACAGCACGTCGGAGACGGAGTGGTCGAGGTCGCGGCCGCCGACGGCGTACTTGATGTAGGTCGAGGGCATGAACTGCGTCTGCCCGATCTCGCCGGCCCAGGCCGAGCGGCTCGACCCCGAGGCGGCGCCGCGCTGCACCATCCTCAGCGCATCGAGCAGTTCGGCCTGGAACATCGCCGAGCGGCGGCAGTCGTAGGCTAGCGTCGCCAGCGACTGGATCATCCGGAAGTTGCCGTGCGTCGAGCCGAAGTCGGTCTCCAGCCCCCAGATCGCCAGCAGGATCGGCGGCGAGACGCCGTATTGCTGCTCGATGCGGGCAAAGATGTCGGCGTAACGCTTCTCCAGCGAGCGGGCGCGGGCGAGGCGCGGCGGCACCATGCGCTGCGAGAACTGCTCGAACGACTGGCGAAAGACCCCCTGGCCATGATCGCGGCGGATCACGGACGGATCGAGGGTGACGCCGCTCAGCCCCTCCTCGACGGCGTTGGCGGAGATGCCTTGCGCGATCGCGTCGCGCTTGATCTGCCCGAGGAAGGCGGGGTAGCCGCCGGGGTCGTGGCAGGTCGCGGCCGTGCCGGCGGCCGGCGCCAGCAGCGCCGTCATCAGCGCGAGACCGTACAAGCTGCGACCCGCCCTGCCGGCCGGGCCGGCGGCCATCCGCCGCGGCGCCTTGGTTCGCCAATGCATGTCCGATCTCCGTCGTCGCTCGGTCCCGTATCAGGCGTGTTGGGCGGAGGTTTGGCACGGGTGGAATGAACGCGGCGTGAGTTTAGCTCATCCGCGGCGTCCATGGGTGCCGCGACGAGTGCACCGCGACGAGCGCGATGCCGGCGGGCGCGGCTCCACGCGCCATTGCGCGACGGGGGCGGATCGTCGAAGAGGAGGCTCGACAAGGAGCCGCAGAGATGATGACGCGGATGATGGTGGCCGCCGCCCTTGCGCTGGCCTGTCTCGCGAGCGCGCCGGCCGAGGCCCGGACCCGCCGCAACGATGCCGGCTACGGTGGCGTGCCGCCGCTCGACGTCAAGCAGTCCTGCACCGACGCGCAGAAGTTCTCGACCGGCAACGGCAAGGACGACTCCGCCTACAAGGGCTGCATGCAGGACGAGAACAACGCGAAAGGCGAACTCGGCAAGCGCTGGTCGACCTTCGCCGCCAAGGATAAGCAGGATTGCGTCGAACAGTCGCGCACCCCCTCGCCGTCCTACGTCGAGGTGCTGACCTGCCTGGAAATGAGCAGCAACGCGATACGCAACGCGCCGAAGGTCGACGGGCAAGCGGTGCCGCAGATCGGCGGGCCGGTGGCGCCGGGCCTGTCCGCGCCGGTGGGGCACGCCCAGCCGAGGCCGTAAACCCTGACTTGAGGAGGGTCGGCCTCACAGCGTGCCTCGCGGTCAATGTGCCTTGAGGCTTGCGACGAGCGCCGGCTTGCTTCTGGTAGGCGTGGACGGCGTCGCGCGCCGTCGGCCCGAACTTGCCGTCCTGCTTTCCGGCATAGAGGCCGAGCGCGGCGAGCTTCTGCTGGATGAACGTCCTATCCGACAGCGACAGCCGCACGGCATGCGCCGGCCAGGCCGGCGGGGCCGCGCCGGCGATGCGCTGCGCCAGCGAGCCCAGCGACAGGGCGTAGGAGTCCGAGTTGTTGTACTGCTTGATCACGAAATAGTTCGGGAACAGCAGGAAGGCCGGCCCGGCGGCGCCCGCCGGCAGGAACAACGCCGCCTCGCCCGCGCCCTCCGCCGCCGAGCCGTCCGGCCGGCGCAGCCCCAGCCTCGCCCACTCCGCCGCGGTGGCGTGCAGGGTCGGGAAGTCGAAGCCCTCC
>CALMRL010000272.1 GCA_937873345.1 uncultured Beijerinckiaceae bacterium
GCGCGGGATGGTGGGCGGCGACCTGCGGCGCCTGATCCCGCTGTCCGCCGGTCTGAGCGCGACGTTCCTCGTCTGGGTGGACGTGGCCGCGCGCAGCCTCTTCGCGCCGCGCGAAATCCCGCTCGGGATCGTAACCGCTCTGATCGGAGGGGCCTTCTTCCTGTGGCTGATGCGTCGCGGCGAGGCTTGAGGCTTCCACCGCGCAGGGGGGTATCAATGGAACTGCAGGCCATGCGATGGTCGTCACGGGGACGAGCTTGGCCTACCGGTGCGGTGAACGATGGCGTTCAAGCATCGCGTGCATCACCCTCAGCGTCCAGGTTGAGTCGGAAGCGGTTTCGCTCGTAATGTTCGGTCCCTGCCCGAAAGGTTCAGGACCAGACAGGCAGGTTTCGGCCATACCCGGTCGTCGGTAACGCGCCAACAGCAGCCAATCGACGCTCACCCAACCCACCCCTGCTGTGCAGGGCACCTACTATGCAGCTTGGGCGACAACATCCGCTGCCATGCCTGAGAGCTTTGCACCGGATCGGGCGCGCAACCGGCGGTGGATGAACGACGGGACTCGCGGCCTCGGACATGAAGTAGCATCCGACCGCATGTGGCCGGATACATATTCCTATTGCACTGACTCTGACGGATGGTTCAGGGCGAGCTTTGTCCTGATGGCCTTTGCGGTAGCGGTCCAGATGAAGGGCTTGGGGGTGCGGTTGGTCGCCGCGATGGTGCGGGCGATCGCCTTTTCGAGGTTGTCGACGGAGCGAAAGAGGCCGCGCCTCAAGCTCTGCCGGGTGAGCTTGGAGAATGTTTAGTCCTGGCATTTGGTGTTGCGGCTTGCGCGTGAACCTGCCGGGCTCTTTGGTCCAGGCCCGGCAGATTGCCTCGTAGGGCGTCATGCCCTGCAGCGTCATGCCCTGCAGCGTCTTGAGCCGACGAGCATAGTTGTCGGCGTCGACGAAGCTCGCCAAGTGTCGGCGCAGCTGGTCGTGGCTGTCATAGTGGAAGCGCTTCACCGTGGCGTCCTTGATCGTGCCGTTCATCCGCTCGACCTG
Source organism: uncultured Beijerinckiaceae bacterium (assembly GCA_937873345.1). Classification (GTDB taxonomy): domain Bacteria; phylum Pseudomonadota; class Alphaproteobacteria; order Rhizobiales; family Beijerinckiaceae; genus RH-AL1. The sequence goes on from CALMRL010000272.1 coordinate 1,053, forward strand.
TCCATTGGCTCGGGGATGCACAGGATGGGGATGCTTGAGCTTGATCAGCCGGTGCTCGAGGTCGAGCTGCGCGCAGGCGTCGTCGAAGGCATGGACGCGGAACAGTTCGCCGGCCGCAAGCGCCTGCTTCAAGCGCCTGCTTGATGTCGTCCACCGTTGAGCCGGGCTCGCGCGGATGAGTGAACGGGACGCGCAAGTCGGTGAGCACGGTGTGGATGCGGTAGGGGACCGCCGCGACCAGCGCCCGCGAGGCAAGTTGCCGCCGATGCGGGCGGTCGCCTTCTCGTGCAACTCGGCGAAGGCGAACTTGGCGACCCGGTCGACGGCGACGACGAGGTGCAGCTTGCCCTGAGCGGTTCGGACCTCGGCGATGTCGACATGGACATAACCGAGCGGATGGCTGGCGAAGCGCTTGCTGGCCGGCTTGTCGCCATCCCCCTCCGGCAGCCGCGACAGGCCGTGGCGTTGCAGAGGGCGATGCAAGGTCGGGCGCGTCAGCTGCGGCAGGCTCGGCTGCAGGGCGGACAGGCAGTCGTCCAGCGGCAGCAGCGTGTGACGGCGGAAGGCGACGACAACCGCCTCGTCCTCGGCTGACAGCACCGTCGAGATCACCGCCTTCGGCCCCGTCGGCTCGTCGTTGACACCGTCGGCTGGTCGTTGACAAAGGCGCGCGCCTTCCACTCGGGCCGACCGTCTTCGGATTGACGCTGCAGCGCCGGGCGAGGACCCTCAGGCTCTCTTGACGATGCTGTCTCGCTCGACGGACCGCCGCTGTCGTCGTGGCGCCGCCGTGCCGAACCTGGCCCATGGAGCATCCTTCCACTCAGGTGAAAAGACCGCACCATCAAACCATGGGACTAAGCATCTAGTAGCCGCTGTCAGCGAAGCCATCGCGGCGTGCGAGGGTGACCCGAGCGCAGCCGTGCGCGCTGCTGGTGACGCTCGACGCGACCGAGCGCGAGGGCGCGGCGCTGCGGGTCGAGGTTGCGAGGATCGAAGCGGCCGTTTTGGACGGCTACGTGCGCGGCAGGCTCCGGCGGCAGGATCGGTCCTAGCCTCGGCCGCGGGTGGTCGCCGGGCGGGATGAAGAGGCGTGATCGCGAACAGCGCCCCTCAAGGCGCCGGGCTATCTCGCTGCGCTTCCGACTGCAAATCGATGGCGGCCTCGTTGCGACGCAGGAACGGCAGTGCGAAGGGCGGGTCGTAGCCCATGAAGTAAGATGCGCCCTCCGTCTTGCGCCCCGCCGCGGCGAGGACGCGGCGCAGATCGGCGGCTTTCGCCTCGAAACGTCGCGCGCCGAAGCTGCCGGAGTAGCGCAGCGCCGCCACCATGCGCTCGGGCAGGTGAACGAGGCGCACGCGGGCGTCGTCGGGTTTCGGCGGCGGGTCGCCAGCTTTAGCCGGCAGGAAGAAGCGCATCTCCGCGTCGCCCCAGCCCGGCGTCGGCCTCTCGTCGGCACCGAAGCGCTGTTCGACCGGCGCAGTCATCGTGATCGTCTGCGAGGGCTCGTTGCTGCCGGCGATGTAGGCGAACAGCCGCGAGAAGCCGTCGCTGCCGCCGCTGGTCTCGACGACCCAGCCCGGCGCGTAGGCGCGTACCTCGACGCCGTCATCGAGCTTGGCGACGACGCGGTAGGGCGCTTCGGCGGCGAAGGCGCGGATGCCGAACACCGCCGGGACCGATTCGAGGAAGGTCAGTAGGAGGTACAGCATCTTCGTCATCGCTGGAAAAAGCCGCGGAGCGCTGGCCGTTCCTGCGACTTGTCAGTTAGCAGGATTGCTCACCACCGCGACGCCCGTTCCCGCCGGTAGGGCTGTCCGTCGAGGGGATGCTCGTCCGGCACCATGATCCAGTTGCGCGCCGCCTCCATCTCATCGGCCTTGTCGCGCGCCGCGCCATAGTCCTACACGTCCACGCCGAGCTTGCCGATGCGTCAATTCTGCCAGCGGCGGGGACCGGGCAGTTGGTGCAGCTCCACCGTGATGCACGTCGGCGCCACCAAGCGGACAATCTCCAGCGCCAGGGTGCGGAGCATCGACTCGGCGACGTACAAGCGATGAACGGGCGCCGGCGCGAATACGACCGGCACCCGCGCCAGCGAGCTAGTTCTTATCCAGGTGGATGTCCTTCTTGTCTTTGTCGGGAGCCGTGAAAGAGCCGCCTCCGGCATCTTTCATCGCGCCGACCGTGCCGGGAGAATGCTGCTTGTCCGCGGGCGTCGCGGCTGTGCTGGAGGTCGGCTTCGCGTCGGACCCATTGACGTTCGCTCGGCCGTCCTCCGCAGCGGCGGCAGAGGTAAGGGTGACAAGGGCGGCGAGTGCGAGAGCCGACGTCATCTTGGACATGGTGCGCTCCAATTCAACCGCCGGGGCCGTTGCGGCTCCGGCCGGGTCAGGTACGAAGCCGCGAAACCGGCCGCGAGTTGCCGACTGTGCCGCGCCGGACAGCGAGTCGGACGAAACACCGCGGTTGGCGCGGACTGGACGGCCGTGCTCCGCCGCTTCGTTCGCCGGTCGTTGACATGAGCGGCGCCCCGCCCGACGCTGCCCGCCGTGCTTCTGTCTCTCGCCCTGCTACCCGCCATCCTGTTCGCCGAGATCGCGGTGCCGGTCGCCCCGCACTCGCGCGCCGATGCGATCCGCACCCTGGCGGAGGCGCATGCCGTGGTGCTGGTCGCGATCAAGCGCTGCGATGACCTCTCGGCCAGTGAGGAGATCGACCGCCTCCAAGCGGCGCTTGGCTTGAGCGACGCGGACACGGCTGATGCCTACTCGTTGCTGGTGCGCTTCGCGGCGGAGATGAACGACGACGCGAACAAGATCGGCTTGAAGGCATGGTGCGACACGACCTATGGACACTTCGGGCCGGACGGCACGATGATGAAGGGGTTGCTTAAGCGGTGCGATCCGAAAGCATCGAGCTGCTAATGGCGATAGTTTCTCTACGGCTTATGTCGGCGAACGTAGGCTGGCAGATCAAATCTTAAATCTTAGCTGCCCAAACCGAATGGCTGTGCTCATTGCGGCACTCTGCCTTCGCTCGCATATTCGCTTTGGGCCTGCCCTTCACAGTATCTTATGTGCAGCGCGTCGAGTTGGGTGGTCCATGGATGCGATAACTGTTTAATTATCGAAAAAGCAGCAAACAGAACAGAAAATAGAGTGATCTTCTTTGCTTGAGAAAGAAGTCCAAACCATCGCAAGAAGCTTGGATGGTTCATAAGCGCCCATGCCAGTGCAGCTACTGTAAGTACGCAACTAGACAGCAAGACGGTGATGGGGAGAATAGCAAGACCGTCCATTCGATGAGACGGGCATACATATATCAGGTGATAAAATGTATATACGATCGTCGCGGGCGGAAGGAGGGATAAGAAATCCAGAAATATGCGAGCGCGCTTTGGCATAGCTGCTATTTTCGCATAATACTCTTCACTGCGATCAATCGGAGACATAGATGCTTCGCCTTCGTCAGCATAGCTGGCGAATTGGCTTTTCCGCCAAGACGCCGTGAACAACATAGCCTATTGCGCGGGGATAGGCGCCATCTGTTATACCATCCGCCAAAGCTTGTCCTTCGCCTGCGTCACCCGCCCGGTCCATCCTCGATAGCACGGGGGCCGTGCTAATCGGGGCCATGAAGCGCGCCGCTCTGGTCCTCGCCACGATCGCCGCCACGGCCCCTGCGGAGGCCCGTAGCGCCCGCCAAGCTCCGCCGCCGAATAGCTACGCCGTGCTGGACCCTCTGTTGACGCCCAGCGGCGTCAATCCGAGCGCCGAGCTTGCCCTGATTTGCAACTCCACCAGCAAGGATTGGCGCGACCCGCAACTGTGCCGTGATCGTCGCGGAGCGGATGCGGCAATGCGATCGTCGGAGCCAGCGCAAGAAAGGCTCCGACCTTCCCGAATTGGAGGTTTTCGCATAGGCTGGCGAAATGCCTGACTGGTCCAAATGGCTGCCGTTCGCCGGCCCACGAGCGCATGGCATAATTTCGGCTCCGTTCGGACCGGGCGTTTATGAGGTTCGCCACGCCAGCGGCAGCCGACAGCTCGTCTTGTTCGGGATCGGCGGTCACGTGGCTTGGCGCTTCACGTCGCTTCTCCCAGCCAAATACGGCAAAGGCACGCGGAACAATAAGGATAGGCGTAACCACTGCCTCGCGCACATTGCTGACCTCGAATATCATACGATCGCCACGACCACGCGTGGTGAAGCGGCAAAAATCGAGCGGAAGACTAAAATCGAACGGGGCGCCGAGTACTTACTCAAGACCTAGCACTACTTGGGCATTTCGGGATCAGAGGGCAGCCTGAAGCGCTGTTGGCA